>CAIQIL010000349.1 GCA_903871865.1 uncultured Burkholderiales bacterium | reverse complement strand
CTCCGCGCCCGCGACCCCGACGACGTCCCTCAAGAGCCTGGTGTTTGCCTGGACGTGGGCTTCATCGCCGACGACACCGGCAAGTTCCAGGAAATTTTTTGCATCGGCTTGCGCTTCCCCGAGTTGCCCGACGTGAGCTTCTCTATCTCCACCAACAAAGACGCGCAGCAGGGCGACAGCTTCGAAGCGCGTCGCTCAGAAGCCCGCCGCGCGGCCCTGATGGTGCCCGAGCTGGCCACAGCGTTTGCCAAGATCAAAACCCTGCGCGAAGGCAAGCGCAAAGTGCAGCAAGGCGATGGCAGTGAAGCCCTGTTCCGTCGTCCCCTGGGCGACACGCCAGGCCACTGGCATGAGTTCCAGTTCGAATACGCAGGCAAGCGTTTCGACCACCGCAACCCCTCATGGGACGCGGCCTTGTTCACCGGGGTCGAGCGTGATCAGGCCGGGTCTGTGGCCTCGGGCCTGAGTGACGAAGAGGCCATCGCTTTGTGGGACCGGCTGATGGCGAGCGTTCGCCTGCGGGTGGTGAAGTGAAGCGAGTCGGGGCGGCCTGCGCCGCTGGCCTCGCTGGTCACGGCCCGGTGTGCCAGCGCCCCACCAACCACGCCGCGATGTCCTCCACCTCTTCCATGCACAGGCTGTGCTCGATGGGGTAGGTGTGCCAGTCCACGGTGTAGCCCAGGCTGCGCAGGTGGTCGCGTGCCGCCGCGCCGCGCGTGGGCACGACCACGCCGTCATGGTCGCCATGGGCCATGAAGATGGGCGTGTGCTGGTTGGCCGGGTGGCGCTCGGCTTCTGTGGTGTCGAGCAGGGGCAGGTAGCCTGACAGCGCGATCAGGCCCGCCAGTCGGTGCGGGCTGCGCAGGCCGGCCATCAGCGTCATGGCGCAGCCCTGCGAGAAGCCCATGAGCACGATGCGGTCGCTGGGGATGCCGCGGTCGACCTCGCGCTGGACCAGGCCGTCAATCCAGCCTTGCGCACGGCGCAGCGTGGCTTCGTCTTCGCGGCGAGGGCCGTTGCGGCCCGAGGTGTCGCTGTGCGGCACGGGCAGGATGTCGTACCAGGCCGGCATCTCGTACCCGCCGTTCAGGCTCACCGGCATCACTGGGGCGCTGGGCAGCACGAAGCGCAGGCCGCCGTCTGCGCCCAGGCCGGGCACACCGCTGAAGTCGAGCTCCCGGCAAAAGGGCACGAAGTCGCTGCCGTCGGCACCCAGGCCGTGCAGGACGATGAGGCTGGCGGTCGGCGTGGGGCCGGTGGCGAGTTCCTGGATCTGGAGGTTCATGCGCCCATCTTCGCCGAAGTCAGGGTGAGCCTCAAGCCAGCCACTCGATGCCCGGCAGCTGCGCGCATTCGCTGCGCATGATCTCGGCCATGTCCTGCATGTAGGGACGGCTGGCCAGGGCCTTGGGGCAGATGGCGTGCAGCGCGCTCCACAGGCCTTTGGGGCCGATGCGCAGGCCTTGCACGTAGTCGTGCGAGAGGTAGCTCTGCAGGCCCCAGCTGGGCAGGGCGGCCACGCCGCGGCGGCTGGCGGCCAGTTGCACGATGGCCACCGTGAGCTCGGCCGTGCGGCGCTGCACGTGCACGCCGGCAGGCTGCAGCACTTCGCGGATGAGGTCGATGCGGGCCTCGGGCACCGGGTAGGTGATGAGGGTTTCGCCAGCGAAGTCGCGCGCGCTGAGGTGGCGTTTGTGGCGCAAAGGGTGGTCGTTGGCCAGCACCGCCAGGATCTCGAAGCGGAACAGCGGCAGCACGTGCCAGGGACGCTGCGCCTTCGGTGGTGTGCCGATGACGAGGTCGGCGCGGCCTTCCTTGAGCAGGGCGATGGGGTCGGCGTGGAAGCCGGCGACCAGGTCCACCTCGACGCCCGGCCAGCGCTGGCGGAAGCGGTGCATCACGGGCATCAGCCAGTCGAAGCAGGTGTGGCATTCCAGCGCGATGCGCAGCTCGCCCGTGGCCTGGCCGTTGAGTTGCTGCAGGTCGCGCTCGGCGGCTTGCACCTCGGCCAGCACGGTGCGCGCCAGGGCTAGCAGGCGCTCGCCGGCGGGCAGGAAGCGCAGGCCTTGCGGGGTGCGCTCGAACAGGGGCAGGCCGTGGTGCGCTTCCAGTCCGCGGATCTGGTGCGACAGGGCCGACTGGCTCAGGTGCACACGCTCGGCGGCGGTGGCCAGCTTGCCGGTGTCGGCGATGGCCACGAGGGAGCGCAGGTGCCTGAGATCGATCATGAGCCGTTTGTGTCAAGGATGTGAAGTGCTTGCATTCTATTCATGTGGCTGTGCTGGCCTGCACGGGGGCGGGCAAGACGCTTGGCGCCACGGCACAATCCAACGCAGTCCTCTTTCCGCCACCCCTTGCTGGAGATCCCATGGGTCAGATGATCGACGTGCCGCGCCCCGATGGCGCCACCCTGCCTGCTTACCTGGCCGAGGCGCCCGGGGCCACGGCATCCACCCCTGCCATCGTCCTCGTTCAGGAGTGGTGGGGCCTCAATGGCCACATCCGCGAGGTGGCCGACCGCCTGGCCGCCACGGGCCACACCGTGCTGTCGCCCGACCTCTACCGCGGGCGTCAAACGACCGATGCCGACGAGGCCGGCCGCCTGATGAACGGGCTGGATTTCATGGACGCCACGCACCAGGACATCGCAGGCTGTGTGGCCTGGCTGGGCCAAGGCGGGCGCAAGGTCGGTGTCATGGGCTTTTGCATGGGCGGTGCGCTCACCGTGGCCGCGGCCGTGCACGTGCCGGGGCTGTCGGCGGCGGTGTGCTTCTACGGCATCCCGCCGAAAGAGGTGGCCGACCCGTCGCGCATCCACATCCCCTTCCAGGGACACTTCGCCATGGCCGACACCTGGTGCACGCCGGCCGCGGCCGCGTCTTTGCAGCAGGCCATGCAAGGTGCAGGTCAGTCGCCCGAGGTGTTCCACTACCCCGCACAGCATGCGTTTTTCAACCACAGCCGGCCGGAAGTGCACGATGCCGACTGCGCCGCGCAGGCCTGGTCCCGCATGTCGGCGTTCTGGGCGAAACACCTGTCCGCCTGATCCAGCGCAAGCCGGGTGGCGCGCTGCGCTGCCTGTGCTTCGTGATACCTTGGTGGCCTCACTGGCTTTGTGGTCATGGCGATGAAGGTGTTCTCCTGGCGTGTGGCCCGGTGGGGTCTGTGGGCCCTGCTGGTGGTGGGCGCCGTCTTGGCGTGGCGCACGTTCATGCCTGCGCGCACCGACGCGGTGGCGCTGGCGCGTGCGCCCCTCTTGCGCACCGTGCAGTTCAGCGCGCGGGTCAAAACCCCGGCGCGTGTGGACCTGGGCGCCACGCTGACGGCCCGCGTGGCGAAGGTGCGGGTGCAGGAAGGCGATGCTTTCCGAGCGGGTGATGCGCTGGTCGAGCTGGAGCCGGAAGAGCCCCGCGCGGCCCTGTTGCAGGCCGAGGCCAGCTGGCAGCAAGCGCGAGCCCGCCTGGAGAGCCAGTCGGCGCTGTCCCTGCCCACGGCCCAGGCCAGCCTGGCCCAGGCCGATGCGAACTTGCAGGCCGCCGAGCGCGACCTGGTGCGCACCCAGGACCTGGTGGCCCAGAAGTTCTACAGCCAGCAAAAGCTCGACGAGTCGAAGCGCGCGGTCGATGTGGCCCGAGCCCTGCGCGATGCCGCCCGCGCGCAAACGCTGGCCAATGGCCGCACAGGCGCCGAGCGCGCCAACGCCCAGGCGCAGCTGGAGGCCGCGCGTGCGGCGGTGGAGGCCGCACGTGCCAAGCTGGCCCAGTACACCTTGCGCGCGCCCGGGCCGGGCCGTGTGCTGGTGCGCAGCGTCGAGCCTGGCCAGATCGTGCAGGCCGGCAAGGCCTTGCTGACCGTGTCTGTGCAAGGGCCGCTGGAACTGCAGGCCCAGGTGGACGAGCGCTTCCTGGCGCAACTGCAGCCGGGTCAGCGCGCGCGGGTGCTGGCCGATGCCTACCCCGACCGCCCCTTCGATGCCAAGGTGGACCGGCTCGCGCCATCGGTGAACGCGCAAAGCGGGTCGGTCGAAGTCACCTTGGTGGTGACCGGTCCGACTGACCCCCGCCCCGACGCGCGCTCCGACACGCGCCCCGATTTCCTGCGCGAAGACATGACCTTGTCCGTCGAGGTGCTCACCGGCGAGCGGCGCGAGGCCCGCATCCTGCCTTTGCGTGCCTTGCGTGCGAACGCCGCCGCCGCGGCACCGGCCGACCCGCGCGATGGCGCGGCCACGGGCGCCGTGCTGGTCGCCGAAGGGGGGCGTGCCGTGGTGCGTGAGCTCAAGCTGGGCCTGCGCACCCTGTCCGATGTGGAGGTGCTCTCCGGCCTGCAGGACGATGAGCTGGTGCTGCTCGACCCGACCCTGGCGCCCGGTGTGCGCGTGCGCGCCCGCCGCGTGGAGACCGCGTCCACCGTGCGCAAGGCGGCCGATGCTGGCGAGACCTTCGGCAACGCCGTCAGCCAGGGGTTCTCACGTTGACCCAAGCGCTGCCCCTGGCCTTCGAGTTCAGCGTGGCCTTGCGCTTCTTGCGCGAGGGGCGCTTCCAGAGCCTGCTCATCATCGTGGGGGTGGCCGCAGGCGTGGCCGTGGTGGCCTACATCTCGGCGCTGGTCTCGGGCTTGCAGACCAACACGCTCAACAAGACGCTCGGTGCGCAGGCGCACATCGTGATCTCCCCGCCCGACGAGCGCGTCGCGCCGGTCTGGCCGGTGGCCACCGGTGAGCGCCATGCCAGCGAGACCCCGGACCGGGCCCAGCGCCTGCGCACCATCGCCAACTGGCCGGCGGTGGACGCGGCCATGTCGCGCCGCGCCGGCATCAGTGCCGTTTCGCCCATGACCTCGGGTGCGGCCCTGGCGCGGCGCGGCGAGGCCACCCGCGCCATCGCGCTCACTGGCGTGGACCTGGCGCGCTACGACCGCATCGTCAACCTGCGCGAAAAGCTGGTGGCGGGCAGCTTCCGCATCGGGCCGGGCGAAGCCATCGTCGGCAAGACCCTGGCCGAAGACCTCGGCGTGCGCGTGGGCGACCGCATCACCCTCAGCACGGACAGCCGCAGCGATTCGGTGCGCATCAATGGCCTGGTGGACCTGGGCATCAAGGACCTCAACCGCCGCGTCGTCATCGTGCCGCAGCGCTCCGCGCAAAGCCTGCTCGACCTCACCGGTGGCGCCACGCAGATCGACCTGCGCGTCAACGATGTCTGGGCCGCGCAGACCCTGGCCGCGTCGCTGGCGCGCGAGCTGCCGTGCAAGGTGGAGAGCTGGCAGGACGCCAACACCCAACTGGTGACGGCGCTGAACGCGCAGAGCATCAGCACCACGCTCATCCGCAGCGTGGTGATGGTGGTGGTCGTGCTGGGCATCGCCAGCGTGCTGGTGGTCTCGGTGGTGCAGAAGCAGCGCGAAATCGGCATCTTGCGGGCCATGGGCGCGCAGCGGGCGCAGATCCTGCGGGTCTTCCTCATCCAGGGGGGCATGGTGGGCTTGCTGGGCTCGGTCTTGGGCACGGGCATCGCCATGGGCATGATCAAGGTCTTCACCACCTTCGTGCGTGGCGCCGATGGCCTGCCGCTGTTCAGCATCACCCTGCCGCCGGAAACCGCCCTGCAGACGATGGCGATGGCCTTGGCCGCGGGCTTGCTCGCCGCCGTGGCGCCAGCCCGCCGCGCCGCGCGCATGGACCCGGCGCAAGCCATCCGGATGTGAGCGAGGCCATGCCCACAGACGCACACGCCGCAGCCAAGCCAACAGCCCCACCATCGGCCCGCCAGATGGGCGCCGAGCTGGTCCAGCTCAGCGACATCCGCAAGGTGTACAACGCCGGCCAGCCCAACGAGATCGAGGTGCTGCACGGCCTGGACCTGCGCATCCGCCAGGGCGAGTTCGCCGCCCTCATCGGCCCTTCGGGCTCGGGCAAGAGCACGCTGCTCAATGTGCTGGGCCTGCTGGAGCGCGCCAGCGCCGGCGAGTACGTGCTGGCCGGGCAGCCCGTCAGTGCGCTCGATGACGATGGCCTCACGCGCTTGCGCCGCGACACGCTGGGCTTCGTCTTCCAGTTCCACCACCTGCTGCCGGCGTTCTCGGCCGAAGAGAACGTGACCATGCCGGCCCGGGTGCGCGATGGCGTGGTCACGCCGCAAGCCCGTGCCCGTGCGCGCGAGTTGCTCGATGCGGTGGGCCTGGCCCATGCGATGGACCGCACGCCCGCGCAGCTCTCGGGTGGCATGCAACAGCGTGTGGCCATCGCACGGGCCTTGATGCTGCAGCCTGCCGTGGTGTTGGCCGACGAACCCACGGGCAACCTGGACACCGCCTCGTCCAACGAGGTGTTCGCCCTGATGCGCCGCATCCACGACGAGGTGGGCACGTCCTTCCTCGTGGTCACGCACGATCAGCGCCTGGCCGCGCGCTGCGACCGCATCATCGAGCTGGT
>CAIQIL010000348.1 GCA_903871865.1 uncultured Burkholderiales bacterium | reverse complement strand
TTGTCCGGGTCGCGCTCGGCCAGTTCGATGTCGAACACGTCGATGCCGGCGAACTTCTTGAACAGGCAGCCCTTGCCTTCCATGACCGGCTTGGAGGCCAGCGGGCCGATGTCACCCAGGCCCAGCACGGCGGTGCCGTTGGTGACCACGGCCACCAGGTTGCCGCGCGAGGTGTACTCGGCCGCCAGGGTCGGGTCCTTCTCGATGGCCAGGCAGGGGTAGGCGACGCCGGGCGAGTAGGCCAGGGCCAGGTCGCGCTGGTTGCTCAGGGGCTTGGTCGGGTTGACCGCGATCTTGCCGCGGCTGGGCAGGCGGTGGTATTCGAGGGCCGCGTCGCGCAAGGATTGTTCGGCGTCGGACAGGGTGTTCTCGGAGCTCATGGGCGGCAGTGGCTGGGGTCAGCGCGGAATGCAATGAGCCGCAGATGGTAAGCGATCTGCCGTGACGCCAGCGCTGTGGCACCATGGCATGCCGCCGGGCGATGCATGCGGCCAGTGCCACGGAAGAGGTCAAGTTTCCTGTGGCGCGGCCGATCTCACACAGCCTGTTCCTACATTTGCAGTCCATGACAGGGATGTCCCACCCACAGCGATCCTGGTCGAACCATTGGAAGTCCCGCGTCGCGCAATGGTTGAACGACGTGATCCCCGATGAGGCCGTCGACGGGCCTCAGGCCCGGTACTTCCGTGCGCGCCAGATCCAGGCCCTGCTCAACCTGCTGCCGCTCATCGCGGTGGGCAATGCGGTCAACACCCTGGTGATGTGCGGCGTCCTTTGGGACCGCCTGCCCCACCTGTGGCTGACGGTCTGGGGCGTGGCAGTGACCGTGGCCCTGCCCATCGCCTTCGTGTGGTGGCGCCAGCTGTGCACCCATGGCCACCGTCCGGTGGCGGTGATCGGCGCGGGCCGCCAGATCGTGGTGCAGGTGTTCGTGTTCGGCGCGATGTGGACGGTGATGCCGGCCATGGTCTTCCCGCACAGCGACCCCGGCCAGGCCCTGCTGATCGGCACCGTCGTGGTCGGCATGATCTGCAGCGGCGCCTTCATGCTCAGCCCCATGGTGCCGGCGGCCTGGACCTTCGTGCTGACCCTGGGTGCCGGCGGCGTGGTCGGGCTGCTGCGCTCGGACTACGCCACGGGTCAATCCCTCATGCTGCTGCTGGTGGTCTACAGCACCGTCATGTTCGGCGTGGTGTTCGCCAATGGCCGCACCTTCATGAGCCGCTTGCGCGCGGACTCCGAAACCGACCGCCAGAAACAACTCATCGACCTGCTGCTGCGCGACTTCGAAGAGCACGCCTCCGACTGGCTCTGGGAAATCTCCCCCTCGGGCCACCTGCGCCACGTCTCGGCGCGCCTGGCCGAGTCCTTTGGCCTGCCGCAGCGCCAGCTGCTGCAACAGCCCTTCCTGGAGCTGCTGGGCCACATGTCGCCGTCCGACGATGCCGATGCCGCCAAGGCCCTGGGCCGCATGACCAGCTGCATCCGCATGGGCCAGCCCTTCCGCGACCTGGAAATGCCCGTCACGGTGGGGCACGAGCTGCGCTGGTGGTCGATGTCGGCCAAGCCCCTGCACGACGACCGCGGCCGCGCGGCCGGCTGGCGTGGCGTGGGCTCGGACATCACCCAGAACCGCCAGGCCCGCGAGGAACTGGCCCGCCTGGCCAACCAGGACTCGCTGACCGGCCTGGCCAACCGCCACCGCTTCAGCACCGAGCTGGACCGCCTGGGCGAGAGCCACGGCCAGCGCCACGACCCCCGGCCTTGCGCGCTGCTCTTCATCGACCTGGACAACTTCAAGAACATCAACGACACCTTCGGGCACGGCGTGGGCG
>CAIQIL010000347.1 GCA_903871865.1 uncultured Burkholderiales bacterium | reverse complement strand
CGCGCCCGCCGCGCCGCTCGGTCAGCGTGGGCATCAGCGCCATGGCCGCCAAGATGGCCAGCCTGGCCCACCATCCGGACTACGTCTCCTTCGGCGCGGCCTGTCCCGAAGCCTCGCTGTTCGCGCAGGAGCGTGTGCGCCGGGCCGTCAGCCGCGCCACGCAGCGCCACCGCGGCACGCTGTGCCAGTACCCCTTCGGCCCAGGCGACGAGTCGCTGCGCCGCGCCATCGCGCGCCACGTGCTGCGCATGGGCTGCCACATCGACGCTGACGACATCGTCGTCACCAGCAGCTGCCTGGAGTCGATCAGCCTGTGCCTGCGCACGGTCACGAAGCCTGGCGATGTGGTGGCGCTGGAATCGCCCACGTACTACGGCTTCCTCGACATCCTGGAAAACCTCGGCCTGCGCGCGCTGGAGATCCCCACGCACCCGCGCACCGGCCTGTCGCTGGACGCGCTGCAGCTCGCGCTCGACACCCAACCCATCAAGGCGCTGCTGGCCGTGCCCACGCTGTCCAACCCGATCGGCGCGAGCATGCCGGTGCCCGAACGCAAGCGCCTGGTGCAGATGCTGGCGCGCCACAAGGTGCCCATGATCGAGGACGTGCTCTACAACGACCTGTGCGAAGAAGACGACCGCCGCCGCGCCGTGCAGTCCTTCGACACGGCCGGCCAGGTGATGCTGTGCGGCTCGTTCAGCAAGACCATCGCGCCGGGCCTGCGCCTGGGCTGGATCGCCGCGCCCGCCTGGACCGAGCGCCTGCAGCGCCTGAAGGCCGCCACCAGCGGCAGCGAGACGGTGATGCTGCAACGCGCCCTGGCCGACCTGCTCACCCAACCCGGCATCGAGGCGGGCTACCGACAGTTGCGCGGCGTGGTGGCGGCGCGGGTGGACGAGGCCCGCGGCCTCATCTCACGGCACTTCCCCAAAGGCACGCGCGTGACGGCGCCGGCCGGTGGCTTCATCCTGTGGCTGGAGTTGCCAGGGGAGATCGACACCGTGGCCCTGTTCGAGGCTTGCCTGGACGAGCACATCTGCATCGCCCCGGGCAGCCTGTTCAGCGCCACCGACCGCTTCCGCCATTGCATGCGGCTGGGGCTGGGCGGCAAGTGGGGCGATGCCGAGCGGCGCGCGCTGGCCCGGGTGGGCAAGCTGGCCGAGGCGCTCAAACCCTGATGGGGCTGGCGCTGGCCGCCCTCGCGCGACTCACTCCGCAGACCCCAGGCGCACCGGACCCCGGCCCCACAAGCCCAGCGGCAGGGGCTGGCCCAGGTAGGCGCCGGTTTTCGCGGGCGCATCAAAGCGCACATCGGGTTTGGGCGCGCGCTCATAGAGCGGCAGCACCTTGGCCAGGTTCTGTTCGATCTCGTTGATGCGCGTGCTGCTGGCCGGGTGGGTGGACATCCACTGCGGCGGTGCGCCCTTCGACGCCGCCGACATCTTGCGCCACAGGCTCACGCCGGCGCGGGGGTCGTAGCCGGCACGCGCGGCCAGCTCCATGCCGACCAGGTCGGCCTCGGACTCGTCTTCGCGGCTGAACTTCAGCGTCAGCAACTGCCCGCCCATGTTGAGCAGCGAGTCGCCCACGCTGCCCAGGCCCAGCAGGCCGGAGATCAGGTTGGCGCCCAGCCGCGTGGCCGCGCCCTTGCCCATGCGCTCGCGGGCGTGCTCGCGCAGGGCGTGCGCGATCTCGTGGCCCATCACCATGGCGACCTCGTCGTCGGTCAGCTGCAGCTGGTCGAGGATGCCCGTGTAGAAGGCGATCTTGCCGCCGGGCATGCAGAAGGCGTTGAGCTCTTTCGACTGCAGCACCACCACCTGCCACTGCCACTGGCCCGCACGCCGGTTCCACGGCAGGCTGAACGGGATGATGCGCTTGGCGATGGCGCGCAGGCGCATGACCTGCGGGTGGTTGTCGGGCAGCAGCGCGCGCTGGTTGCGGGCCTCCTGCACCATCTGCCCGTACTGCTGCTGGGCGGCGGCCTCGACCTGCTCGGCCGGCACCAGACGCGTGAAGCCGGACTCCTTGCCCACGTCCACGCCCTCACGGGCCTGGGCCACGGGTGCCCCCCAGCCCAGCGCCAAAGCCAGCGCCAGGCACACAGCAGACATCGGGGAGCGCCGGGGCGCAGCAGGGCGGGAGAAGCGGGTCATGGTGGGCAGCGAGCGGATGTGGGCGCAACGAGGGCGAACAAGGGGTGGGTCAACAGGTGGGGGCAGGCCCCCTGCCTTCAACGCGGCGGGTCGCCATCCAGCATACGCCGCACCGCAGGCAGCAGCACATAGGCCGGGAAGGACAGGAAAAAGGTCAGCAGGAAGAAGGCGCCGTAGCCCATTTGCTCGACCCCCAGGCCGCCGGCCCAGCCCGCCACCGCCCGCGAGAACGCGAAAATCGACGACAGGATGGCGTATTCGGTGGTGGCGCGCTGCTTGCTCGTGATGCCCATCAGGAAGGCCATGAACGCGCCCGTGCCCAGGCCGCCGGTGAAGCTCTCGATGGCACTGGCGGCGTACACCACGCCTTGGTAGTAGGCGCTCACTTGCATGCCAGGCTCGGTGTGTGGGACCGTCCAGGCCGCCAGGGTGTAGCCCAGGTTGGACGCCGCCTGCGCCAGCCCCAGCACCCACAGGCCTTTGAAGATGCCGGCGCGGTCCACGTACCAGCCGCCCGCCAGGCCGCCGGCGATCGACAACCCCAGGCCCACGTTGACGCTGACCAGGCCGATCTGCGCCGGGGTGAAGCCGGCGTCCACCCAGAAGGGTTTGACCATGAAGCCCATGGCCGCGTCGCCCAGCTTGAACAGCAGGATGAAAGCCAACACCGCCAACATGCCCGGCCGGGCCAGCAAGCCCACCCAGGCGCCGAACACCGGGCCCTCGGCCAGGGCCTGCGCGCGCGGGTGGCGGGCGGCCACCACCATCAGGCTGGCGCCCAGCATCATCAAGCCCACAGGCACCGCGCCCTTGAACCACCAGGTGCCGCTGACCGCCATCACAGGTGCCCAGCCTGCAGTCTTGCCCACCGGACCCAGCACCGGCCACAGCAGGCCCGCCAGCACCAGGCCCAAGGCCAGCAGCCACAGCGGCTGCGCCTTCAGGGCCGACCACTCGTCGGCGGCGGCACCTGCCACGCGCGGT
>CAIQIL010000346.1 GCA_903871865.1 uncultured Burkholderiales bacterium | reverse complement strand
CGGCTGGCTGGGCGGCCCCGACCTCTACATCGAGCGCTTTGGCCACCCGCGTCTGCGCGCCCGCCACATGCCGTTCCGCATCGGCATCCGTGAGCGCGACCAGTGGCTGGCCTGCATGGCCCAGGCCATGCGCGACGTGGCGGTGGACCCCGAGTTGGCCGCGCGCCTGGAAGCGTCCTTCGCCCAAACGGCAGACTGGATGCGCAACCAGGGCGCTTGAAGGGCGCTTGAGCCCGGCGGTGCCGCCAGCTGCCCCAGCCCCTCAGGACGAGGTGTTGCCGGTGCTCGACTGCAAGAGCACGACCAGCGCGCCGTTGCCGCCTTCATCGGCCCGGGCCTGCACAAAGGCGAGCACGCGCTCGCTCTGCACCAGCCAGCGCTTGGCCTTGTCTTTCAGCACGGGTTGCTTGCCCGGTGAGCCCAGGCCCTTGCCGTGCACCACGCGCACGCAGCGCCACCCTTTGAGGGCCGCTTCGCGCAGGAACTGGGCCAGGCGCTCGCGGGCCTCGTCGGTGCGCATGCCGTGCATGTCGAGCTCGCCTTGCAAGGCCCACACACCACGGCGCAGCTTGCGCACCACGTCCACGCCCAGTTCGGGACGGCGCCAGGAGAGGGTGTCGTCGGTGTCGAGCAGGCTTTCGACGTCGAACTCGTCGGACAGCGAAGATTTCAGCACGGCCTGTTCGTCGGCCTGGCGGCTGGCGGGCACGGGCTGGGGGCGCGGTGTTTGTGGCACCACGCGGTCGGACGAGGGCAAGCCGTTGACCTGGCCCACCGTGCGGCGGAAGAGGGCGGCGTCCACCTCCTGGGCGCGTTGGGCCGCCTCCCGCTTGGCGCGCGCCAGGCGCTCTTGCTCAGCGCGCGCAGCCGCTTCCTTGGCGGCATTGCCCAGGGCACGCTTGAGGTCGGCGAAGTCGCTCAGCGTGGTGTTGGGCGAGGTCTTGGCGGCGGGCTTGGTGTTGCGGCTCACAGGGCCCTAGCCTACAACAACTCTGTGTCCTTGCCGGGCGGGGCCTGGCCGTTCATGGCGAACAGGGTGCCGTCAGATCAGGCCGCGCTCGGCGAAGGACAGTGCCCCACCGTGGCTCACCACGACGTGGTCTAGCACGCGGATGTCCACCATCTGCAGGCTGGACTTGAGCGTTTGCGTGAGCAGCTCGTCGGCGCGCGAGGGCTCCAGCACGCCCGAGGGATGGTTGTGCGAGAGGATGACGGCGGCGGCGTTGAGTTCCAGCGCGCGCTTGAGCACCTCGCGCGGGTAGACGCTGGTTTGCGTCAGCGTGCCGCGGAAGAGTTCTTCGCAGGCGATCAGCCGCTGCTGCGCGTCCAGGAAGAGCACCGCGAAGACCTCGTGCGGCAGCCGCCCCAGGCGCATCTGCAGGTAATCCTTCACCAGCTGTGGCGAGCCGAACACGGGCTGGGCGCTCAGGCTGCCCGAGAGGCCGCGCCGCGCCATCTCCATCACGGCCATCAGCTCGGCGCGTTTGGCCGGCCCCAGGCCCTTGATGCCCTTGAGCTGGGCCCCGGTGGCGCTCAGCAGCCCACCCAAGCCGCCAAGCTGCTGCAACAGGCTTTCGGCGAGTTTCAGCACGCCTTGGCCCTGCAGGCCGGTGCGCAGCAGCAGGGCCAGCAATTCGGCGTCGGCCAGGGCGGCGGGGCCCATGGCGAGCAGCTTTTCGCGGGGCCGCAAGGCGGCTGGGAGGTCTTTCATGGTGGGTTTGCGTCGAAGCATCGTTCTCAAACCTAAAATTGTGCTTTTCCAGCCTCTGCAAGCCCATCCTTCCAAAGGGTGTGTTGACACCATGACCATTTCTGCGCCCACCGTTGTTCCCGGCTCCTTCCTGACGCTGCATTACCGGCTGGCCGGCCCGGACGGCGACGACCTGGTCAACACCTTCTCCGACAAGCCGGCGACGCTGTCGATCGGCTCGGGCGAGTTGTCGCCGGCCATCGAGGCCCGCCTGATCGGCCTGAGCGAAGGCACCCGCACCACGCTGCAGTTGGAGCCCGGCGAGGCCTTCGGCCCGCGCAACCCGGAGATGGTCCAGCGCGTGGCCATGAGCCTGCTGCGCGAGCTGGGCGACATGGACGAAACCTGGCGCGTGGGCGACGTGGTGCAGTTCCCCACGCCCGACGGCAGCGGCAGCTTCGCCGGTGTGGTGCGCGAGGTGGACGCTGGCGGCCAGTGGGCCGAGTTCGATTTCAACCACCCGCTCGCCGGCCAGCCCGTCACCTTCGAGGTGCAGCTGATCGGTGTGCTGTGACCCTGGACACCCGCCCTGCCATGAGCAACCCTGCCTCCCACCGCGTTGACGACGTCCTGCTGGCCGAGCCGCGCGGCTTTTGCGCCGGTGTGGACCGCGCCATCGAGATCGTCGAGCGGGCGCTGGCGCAGTTCGGCGCACCCATCTACGTGCGCCACGAGATCGTGCACAACACCTACGTGGTCAACGACCTCAAGGCCAAGGGCGCCATCTTCATCGAGGACCTCGCCGACGTGCCGCCCGGTGCCACGCTGATCTTCAGCGCCCACGGCGTCAGCCAGGAGGTGCGCCGCGAGGCCGATGCGCGCGGCTTCAGCGTGTTCGATGCCACCTGCCCGCTGGTCACCAAGGTGCATGTGGAGGTGGCCAAGCTGCGCCGCGAGGGCTACGAATTCCTGATGATCGGGCACAAGGGCCACCCCGAGGTCGAAGGCACGATGGGCCAGCTGCACGATGGCATCTACCTCGTCGAAGACGAAGCCGATGTCGCGCGCGTGCAGGTCAGCGACCCGAGCAAGCTGGCCGTGGTCACGCAGACCACGCTGTCGGTGGACGATGCCGCCGCCATCCTCGAAGCCATCAAGGTGCGCTTCCCGCAGGTGCGCGAGCCCAAGCAACAGGACATTTGCTACGCCACGCAGAACCGCCAGGACGCCGTCAAGATCATGGCCCCGCAGGTGGACGTGGTCATCGTGGTGGGCAGCCCGACCAGCTCGAACAGCAACCGCCTGCGCGAGCTGGCCGAGCGCCTGGGCACGCCGGCCTACATGGTCGACTGCCCTGAAGACCTGCACGAGGCCTGGTTCGATGGCCGCCCGCGCGTGGGCCTGACCGCGGGCGCTTCCGCCCCCGACGTGCTGGTGCAGCAGGTCATTGCCCGCCTGCGCGCACTGGGTGCCGTGGCCGTGCGCCGCATGCAGGGCGTCGAAGAGCACGTGCGCTTCCCGCTGCCCAAGGGCCTGGGCGGCACCGGGCTCGACCGTCCTTTGCCCACCGAGCGGTCCCAGGGCTGATGCGCCCGCCTGCCGCGTGAGCCCGCACCCCACACCGACCTGATCCAACCCCATTTCACAGACCCCACCATGCTCGACATCGCCCTGCTGCGCAAAGACCTCGACAACGTCCTGGCCCGACTGAACAAGCGCAAGAGCCCCCAGCCCTTCCTGGACGAGGCGCGCTTCCGTGAACTCGAAGGCGAGCGCAAGACCCTCCAAAGCCGCACCGAAGAGCTGCAATCGCAGCGCAACAGCCTGTCCAAGCAGATCGGTGGGCTCAAGGGCCGGGCTGCCAAGGGCGAAGACACCGCGGCCGAGGTCGAAGCCGTGATGGCCCAGGTGGCTGGCATCGCCGACGAACTCAAGGCCAGCGCCGACCGTCTGGACGTGCTGCAGACCGAGCTCTCGGCCATGCTGCTGTCTGTGCCCAACCTGCCGCAAGACGAGGTGCCGGTGGGCGCCGACGAATCGGGCAATGTGGAGGTGCGCCGCTGGGGCACGCCCGGCACCTATGCTTTCGAGCCGAAGGACCACGTGGACCTGGGCGGCCCGCTGGGCCTGGACTTCGAGGTCGGGGCCAAGCTCTCGGGCGCGCGCTTCACCTTCATGAAGGGCCCCATCGCCCGCCTGCACCGCGCCCTGGCGTCCTTCATGCTCGACGTGCAGACGCAGGAACATGGCTACACCGAGTGCTACACGCCCTCCCTGGGGAAGGCGCCGGCGCTGCAAGGCACCGGCCAGCTGCCCAAGTTCGAGCAAGACCTCTTCCACGTCACCTCGGGCGATGGCGACGCGGCCGACAGCAAGTGGTACCTCATCCCCACCAGCGAGGTCACGCTGACCAACACCGTGGCCGACACCATCGTGCCCACCGAGCAGTTGCCCATCAAGCTGACCGGCCACACGCCGTGCTTCCGCTCCGAGGCGGGCAGTGCCGGCCGCGATGTGCGCGGACTGATCCGCCAACACCAGTTCGACAAGGTCGAGATGGTGCAGATCACCGCGCCCGAACAGAGCAACGCCGCGCTGGAAGAGATGGTCGGCCACGCCGAAGCCGTGCTGCAGAAGCTGGAGCTGCCCTACCGTGTGGTGGCCCTGTGCACGGGCGACATGGGTTTTGGCGCTGCGCGCACCTATGACCTGGAGGTGTGGCTGCCCGCGCAGAACACCTACCGCGAGATCAGCTCCGTCTCGAACTGCGAGGCCTTCCAGGCCCGCCGCATGCAGGCGCGTTTCAAGAACGCCCAAGGCAAAAACGAGTTCGTGCACACCCTCAACGGTTCCGGCCTGGCCGTTGGCCGCGCCTTGGTGGCCGTGCTGGAGAACCACCAGCAGGCCGATGGCAGCATCCGCGTGCCGGCAGCGCTGCGCCCCTACCTGGGCGGTGCCGAGGTGCTGAGCGCCTGAGCTTGCTTGCAACACGGTGTGGTGGGCCCGAAAAGGCCTGCTATACTGCTTGGCTTTCCGGGACGCAGATTTGCGCTTCGGACGCCGAGAGACCCCGGCGAGCCCCGTTTCCAGGAGAGGTGGCAGAGTGGTCGAATGTACCTGACTCGAAATCAGGCGTACCGCAAGGT
>CAIQIL010000345.1 GCA_903871865.1 uncultured Burkholderiales bacterium | reverse complement strand
GACAAGATGCCGCTGGTCGAGATCATCGTGGGCGAGAAGACCTCGGACGAGACCCTGGCGCGTGGCTTCGACTACGTGCTGCAGATCGGCAAGACCCCGATCGTGGTCAACGACAGCCGCGGCTTCTACACCTCGCGCGTGTTCGCCACCTACATCATGGAAGGCCTGGCCATGCTGGGCGAGGGCGTGCACCCGCGCTCCATCGAAGTCGCCGGCCTGAAGGCGGGCATGCCCATGCCGCCGATGGCGCTGCAAGACGAGGTCTCGCTGGGCCTGTCGCTGCACATCGCCGAGCAGACCCGCAAGGACCTGATCGCCGAAGGCAAGACCGTGCCCGAGCACCCCGCCGCCGCCGTGCTGCAGAACATCGGTGGCACGCACAACCGCATCGGCAAGAAGACCGGCAAGGGCCTGTACGACTACAACGGCAAGGAAAAGACCCTGTGGCCGGAACTCACCAAGCTCTACCCGCCGGTGGCGAACCAGCCCACCCAGCAAGAGCTGGTGGACCGCCTGCTGTACGTGCAAGCCAACGAGGCCGCGCGCTGCTATGAAGAGAAGGTCGTGCGTTCGGTGGCCGACACCAACATCGGCTCGATCTTCGGCTGGGGCTTCGCGCCCAACCAGGGCGGTGCGTTGCAGTTCGTCAACGCCGTGGGCGCCAAGAAGTTCGTTGAGCGTGCGCGTGAGCTGGCCAAGGCCTATGGCCCGCGCTTCGAGCCGGCTGCCATCGTCGTGAAGATGGCGCAAGAAGGCGGCCGCTTCGAGGACGTGGTGTGAGCGCGGCCAACGACCGTGCCTCGGGGCCGTCAAGCCCTTCTGGCCCTTCGCTCGCAGCGGGCCCCTTGGGCAGCATGCTGGCGGGCCTGCGCGTGATCGACCTCACACGCAACCTGCCGGGCCCTTTCAGCACGCGCATGCTGGCCGACCTGGGTGCCGAGATCGTCAAGGTCGAGCCGCCCGAGGGCGACCCAGCGCGGCCGCTGGGCACGCTGTTCGAGGCGCTCAACCACGGCAAGGAGTGCCGCAAGATCGACTTCCGCAACGAAGCCGACCTCGCCACCCTGCGCGACTGGCTGGCCACCGCCGACGTGATGGTGGACAGCTTCCGCCCCGGCGTGCTGCAAGGCATGGGGCTGGATGCGGCCACCCTGCACGCGCTCAACCCGCGGCTGGTGATGGTGTCCATCACGGGTTATGGGCAAACGGGTGCCTGGGCGAACAAGGCGGGCCACGACCTGAACTTCATGGCGCTGTCGGGCGTGCTGGACCAGGTGCGTGCCACCACGGGCGAGCTGGCCTTGTCCAATGTGCAGTGGGGTGACCTGGCCGCGGGCAGCTCGATGGCGACCATCGCCATCCTGGCGGCGGTCATCGAGGCCCAGCGCACGGCGCGGGGCCGGCACATCGACGTCAGCATGGCGCATGGCCTGCACGCGCACCTGGTGATGCCCAAGGCGACGGCGTCGCTGCTGGCGCCCATCCTGGGGCACCGGCCGCAGGCGGGCGAGGACATGCTCAACGGCGGCCTGCCTTGCTACAACCTCTACGCCACGGCCGATGGCCGCCACCTCGCGGTGGGCGCGCTGGAGTTCAAGTTCTGGAAGGCGGCCTGTGAGGTGTTCGGGCGGCCCGACTGGGTCAACCGCCACTGGCAGCGTGGCGCCTTGCCGGGCACGCCCGATTGCACGGCGCTCAAGGCCGAGGTGGCCGCGCTGGTGGCTTCACAGCCGCTGGCCTACTGGGCCCACCAGTTCGAGCCCTCGGACGCCTGCGTCACGCCCGTGCTGACGCTGGAAGAAGCCCAGGCGCACGCGCTGTTCGCAGGCCTGGGTCAGGTGCAGGCCTGGACGTCGGTGGCCTGATCAGGCCTTGATCAGGCTTGTGCGGTGGCGGTGGGGGCAGCCGGTGTGCTGCCTTCCATGCCCGCTTCGATCGACTTCAGCATCTGCTTGCGGAAGCGGTTGAGCTCCTGCACGCTGGCGAAGCTCTGGCCCATCAGCGAGCTGAGGTTGTGCAGGATGCGTTCCACGACCTTGTTTTCCCAGACGCTGTCGAACTGGATCTGCGTGTCCAGCCATTTTTCCAGCCACTCGGGGTTGGGCAGGCGGGACTGCACCGTGTCACGCGGGAACAGCGCTTCGTTGACGTGCAGGTTGGTGGGGTGCAGGGCCTGGGCCGTGCGACGCGCGCTGGCCATCAGCACGCCGACCTTGGCGAAGGCCGCGCGGGCCTCGTCGCCGAACTTGACCATGGCGCGCTTCATGTAGCGCAGGTAGGCGCCGCCGTGACGGGCCTCGTCGCGGGCCAGGGTGTCGTAAATCGCTTGGATGACCGGCTCGGTGTGCCATTCGGCGGCACGGCGGTACCAGTGGTGCAGGCGGATCTCGCCGCAGAAGTGCAGCATCAGGGTTTCGAGCGCCGGTGCCGGGTCGAACTCGAAGCGCACCTCGTGCAGCTCCTCCTCGGTGGGCAGCAGGTCGGGGCGGAAGCGGCGCAGGTACTCCATCATCACCAGCGAGTGCTTCTGCTCTTCGAAGAACCACACGCTCATGAAGGCGGAGAAGTCGCTGTCGTCGCGGTTGTCACGCAGGAACATCTCCGTGGCGGGCAGGGCGGCCCACTCGGTGATGGCGTTCATCTTGATGGTCTGGGCCTGCTCGTCGGTCAGCTTGGAGGCATCGAACTGGTCCCAGGGGATGTCGGTGTCCATGTTCCAGCGGACGGATTCCATTTGCTTGAACAGTTCGGGATAAAGCATGACCTTCTCCTGGTGTCAGCGGTCGCAATGTGACTGGCCGGGTCCATGCACCCCGGTCAGCGTGATCCATGCAGGCTATACGACTTTGATGACGTTTTGGATGTCAAGTGTTTGACAGTCCTGTGACGCCGCCGCCAGGGGAGCGCCTGTCTCAGGGGGGATGGTGCGTGCGCCAGGTGTTCACGGCGGCGCGCAGGGTGTCCAGGTCGTCCATGGCCAGCACGCCAGGCGGTGGCCGCCGCAGCAGCAGGGGGTGTCGCCCGCCGACCCACAGCGCGATGCGCGGGGGCAGCTTGGCGCGGAACTCCTGCAGGGTGTCTTGCACCAGGATGGCCGGGGCCGAGGCAGAAAAGCTCAGGGCGACGACATCGGCATGGTGGTTGGCCGCGGCGTGGACGAGGTCCCACAGCGGCGTCTGCGGCCCCAGGTTGATGGGCTGGGCTTCCAGCAGGGACAGCCAGGCCTCGACCATCAAGAGGCCCATGGCATGGGGTTCGCCGGGGAAGGTGCTCAGCAGCACCCGCGGCGCCTGTTCGGGCTGGGCCGGCGGCAGGGCGTGGATGGCGCTGTGCAGGCTTTGCTGCAGGCAGTGGCTGACCCAGTGTTCTTGCGGCACCTGGAAGCGGCCGCGCAGCCAGCCTTCGCCCATGGCCTGCAGCAGCGGGGCGACCACGTCCGAGGTGAAGTGGGCCAGGCCCAGGTGGACCGAGGCCTTGGCCAGGATGCGCTTGAG
>CAIQIL010000344.1 GCA_903871865.1 uncultured Burkholderiales bacterium | reverse complement strand
GATCACCAAAGACCATTCGTTACTGCAAGAGCAGATCGACGCTGGCATGCTCACGCCCGAGCAGGCGCTGTATTCGGCCAACAAGAACCTCGTGACGCGGGCCCTGGGCGTGGAGGACCTCGCCTTGCTGGAGACCCACTTGCACGACATCCAGTCCGGCGACATCTACCTGATGTGCTCGGACGGCCTGTCCGACATGCTGCGTGACCCGCAGATCGCTGACGTCATGTCTGCCCACACTTCGCTGGCGGACATGGGGGGGGCGCTGATCGCCGCAGCGAACGAGGCGGGCGGGCGGGATAATATCGCTGTCGTGCTGGTGCGTGCCCAGGGAGTGGCCGAACCGGTGCCCAGGTCATGGTGGCCCTTCAAGCGTCTGGGCGGCCTGGGCTGAACATCCAATATCAAGATCCATACCCGAAGAGGTTACGAATGGGAAAACTGGTTGTCTCACTCGATGGGGTCGTCATCAAGGAGGTCGAGGTCACGAAAGACAAGACCACCCTGGGACGGCGCCCCTACAACGACATCGTGATCGACAACCTGGCCGTCAGCGGTGAGCACGCCGTGCTGCAGCTGGTGGGCGGCAACGTCTTCCTCGAAGACCTCAACAGCACCAACGGCACCTACATCAACGGCAAGGCCGTCAAGAAGCAGCTGCTGCAGCACAACGACACGGTCGAGATCGGCAAGTACAAGATCAAGTTCCTGGCCGACGAGGGTTCGGACTACGAAAAGACCATGATCATGCGCTCGGACACCCCCCTGCCAACGGCCCTGGGTGCCCGCAGCGCGGCCGGCCCGAGCACCACCCCGCCGCCGTCCGGTTTCGGTGGCACGCTCTCGGGCGGCATGGGCAGCTTTGCCAGCAACTTCGGCAGCCTGCCCCAGCAAACGCCCGCGTCCATCAAGGTGCTCAATGGCGCCGCGGCAGGCCGCGAAGTGGCCCTGACCAAGGTCGTGACCACCGTGGGCAAGCCAGGCGTGCAGGTGGCTTCCATCACCAAGCGCCCGGGCGGCTACGTTTTTGCTCACGTCGAAGGCAGTGCCCGACCGACCGTGAACGGCGCGCCTGTGGCGGCCGACCCGGTGCACCTGAAAAGCGGTGACGTGATCGAGTTGGCCGGCACGCAGATGCAGTTCGTGCAGGTTTGAGCCTGACATGATCCGCGTGCTGGGCTGCTACGGGTCGATCGCGGCCCGCTGCCACACCACATCCTTCCTGCTGGACGACGACATCCTGATCGACGCCGGCAGCGGGGTGGGCGAGTTGCGCCTGGACGAACTGGCCCGCATCGACCACATCCTCATCAGCCACAGCCACCTCGACCACGTCCTCAGCATCCCCTTGCTGGCCGACACGGTGATCAAGCTGCGCATGGGGGCGGGCGGACCTGCCCAGCTCAAGCCCATCCACGTGCACGCGCTGCCAGAAACACTGGAGGCGCTGCGCCAGCACATCTTCAATGGCGTGATCTGGCCCGATTTCACGCGGTTGCCCAGCGCGGCTCACCCTGTGCTGGTGTTCCACGAGGTGCAGGTGGGCCAGACCCTGCGTTTTGCCGCGCGCGGCGGCCAGACCGACCGCCTGGTGCACGTGCTGCCAGCCGCCCACACCGTGCCGGCCGTGGGTTTCGGCGTGGACACGCCCCAGGGCTGGTGGGTGTTCACGGGCGACACGGGGCCCAACCCTGCGCTGTGGCAGGCCTTGAACGGCTTGCACATTGCTCAGTTGGTGATCGAGACGGCGTTTGGCAACGAAGAAGCGCACCTCGCGAACATCAGCGGCCACCTCTCGCCCGAGACCCTGGCCCAGGAACTGGCGCAGTTGGACGGCGAGGTGAGCGTGTACATCACCCACCCCAAGCCAGGCGAGGTGCCGGCGGTGCTGTCGCAGGTGCGCGCGCTGGACAGCCGCCACCGGATCGAGCCGCTGCGCGAGGGGCAGCGCTTCCATGTGCCGGCGGACGAAGACTGAGCCGGCAGGACTGACAAAAATGGTCAGTTCAAACTGGGGGTTGACACTTTCTGTCTCACACACGGAAACAACCCCGACCTGAACAGTCTCATCCGTTCGGATGTCCGCGGGAAAGCGCGCAGGAAATCACGGTTTTTCAGGGGCTGAAAGCTGGCACGCGGACTGCACTTGCATTGGCATGCGCTCGGCGGTGCCGGGTGCTTCTCGCAAACCCTTTCTCAGACCAGCGGGCACCGGCCCCAAGGAGTTGACCATGAAGCGCGTCCAACAAGGTTTCACCCTCATCGAACTGATGATCGTCGTGGCGATCATCGGCATTCTGGCGGCTGTGGCGTTGCCGGCGTATCAAGACTATGTGATTAAGGCCAAGGTGGGCAACGCAACCTCCGCTGTTGACAGCCTCAAGACAGCTGTGGCTCTGTGCATGCAGGAAAATGGTGGCCAGGCGACCAGTTGCAATACGACCACAGTGGCTACACCGACCAGTATCCCGGTTTTCACTGCCACGAAAGAAGTCTCTAGCGCATCCGTCTCCGGCGGTGTGATCACCGCGACCCTGGCAGCGGGCGTTGGTTCTGGTGTGGGCGGAGGAAGCATCACCTACACCCCCAGCACGGCGGCCGACCAAACCTCTATCTTCTGGACGATTGCAACCACGGGCATCACGAATACCGCAATTGATGCTGCGATCAAGAAGAACAGCGGCACTGGCTCCTGATAAGCAACCGGTCGATTAAATGGCGCCCCGCGGGGCGCCCTTTTTCATGCCTCTTGGCGCACGGCTGTCAGCGTGAGCGCAAAAGCGCCAACCAGCACATAGCAGTACCAGGCGTCAATGCCAAACCACAACGCCGGACTCAGGGGCGAAGGCGACGGCTTGAGCGAAATCGGCACCACGGACATGACCACAGGCAGCAGCAGTGCCAGCCGAAGGGGGCGTGGGTTGACGGCTTGGTTGGTGTGTTGCCATGCGATGAAGCCACTCAGTGTCAACACAGGAAAGTAGTACGCCCAGCCCAGGGGTGACGCGAGCAAGGCTGCAGGCAGCCCAAGTGCAAAAAGCGTGTCCACCCCGCGCATGGCAGCGCGTCGCTGTTGCCCCCGTGTGATCCACGCCCAAAGGCTCACTGTGAGCAAGGCGAAGGTTGTTCCCAAAGCCTTGGACAGCGGTTTGTTGGCGGGCCAGTTGGCATCGGCTTGTCCGCTGAAGTAGCGGTCAAAAAAGCCGAACCAGGAGCCGTTCCAGTTCGAGGCGGTCCAGCTCACGTTGCCCGCCACCAGCGCATAGTCTTGGTAGGCGTTCACGCCGAAAGCAAGGGCGCCCAAGGCAGACAGCCCCAGCAGCGCTGCGATCGCACTGAACATCGCTTTCCAGTTTCGGAGCACTAACAAGCCAAGCAACAGCACGCCCAGAAAAGGCTTGAGGCCGATGGCCAGTCCTAGCCAAAGCCCCGACCGCACAGGTCGTGCTCGTCTCAGGTCGAGCCAGCTCATGGTGAGCAATGGCAGGAGAACGGAGCCGAGCTGTCCCAGCGAAAAATTGGCAATCGTCGGGTAGTACATGAACAGGGCGGCGCTACCCAGCAACGTCCAAAACAGGCGATCTTTGTTGGTTCGTGGTTTGCTTCCTGAAAGAAGCCAGACGCCCAGCACGGAACAGATAGAGGAAAAAGCAGCCCATATCCACCACGCGTTGCCGTAAGGCAGAAGGGACAATGGCAGCATGACCGCCATGAAAATGGGTGGGTTGAGGTTGGGGCCCAGGCAGGGAAGTTCGCCCCCCAATGTCAGCCGGCCAGGCAAGGGCATGGCGGTTGCTCTTTCGGCGTCTGGTGTGTCGGGGTGACAAGCGTCTCCTTGGCGCTCTCGCGGAGGCACCAGCCAGTACATGCTGTGCCCCGCACGAACTCGCTCGGCAGACAGATAAAACTTGTAGAAATCGGATGAGGCTTGATGGGCAATGGCATTGGTGCCCACCGTGCTGTAGTGATGCATCAGACCAACCAAGGTCAGCATGGACATCAACGTCAGCATGATGCGAAAACCGCGTGACGCGAATACAGATGCATGAGGCAAGGGTGAGGCTCCAAGAGGGTTGAGCGATGCGGTGGTGCTCGAGCGACAGAGAGGGATGAATGACAGTAACGACTTCAAGTTTCACCAGATTGAGCCGTCCATCGTGGCGTCAACGATGGTGCCCTCCATCCATCGCCCCTTTGGGCGGACTGTGGCTTGTGTTTGCGCTCTGTGCCGCCTGGGTTTGGCACGCGTGGGGTGAAGGTGGTTGGCCTGTGGGGTCTTTTTGGTGGGACGAACTTGCGCTGTCCGGGGCTGCTCAAGCAATTCATCAAGGGCTGATACCGGCGCGCGACTTCTGGGCGCCGTTCATTTTGCCTCTGTACATGAAGTATTGGGCCCAGTCCCTTGTCGGCGCGGGCCCTGGCTACGTTTTGGAGTGTTTGCTGCAAGGTGCATTGGTTTTGCTTCTGTTGACGCTGTTGTTGGGTCGGCGTCGGCACGTGGGCGGCGTCTATGTGCTTGGGGCATTGGCCGTTGCAATGGCGGTGATGCCGTTCAACATCGGCAGTGTGGTCACGGCAAAGCCCGGCACGGTGGTGTTCGCGGGTGTTTACAACCGATTGGGTGGGGCGCTCATCATGCTGGCGCTCTTGCTGCCTGTTGTCAGAGACGACGATTCCCGTGACAGATCCATCTCTGTCTGGCTGAGCTTTTTGCTCGCTGTTGCGTTTCTGGTCAAGATCACTGTGGCGCAGGTGGTGTTTGGTGTGGTCGTGCTCTATGGCGTGGTGCGTCATGACCGCGCCTGGCTGCGCATGGTTCTGATGGCGGTCTTATTCGCTTGTGGATGGCTGGGATTGGTTTTTAGCGTACTTGGGGCTGGGCCTGGGTACCTTGAAGCTTTGAAGGTGGTTTCTGCCGTGCGCATGAACTTGTTGCGCGAACGCATGGAGTGGGCTCGAGATGTCTTGAGTTATCACCGATTGGAGCTTTTTATATTGGTTTTCATCGCTCTTCTGGCGGTTTTTCGAGGGTATCTCTTGCGAATCCGTTGGGCGGGTTTGTTGACTTGGTATCTGGCCTCGTGCGCCATGGTCACTCTGTACATGTTGACGAACTTTGGGGATAACGGCTTCTTCCCTGCGGTGGCTGTCGTGTACACCCTATTGGTGCTGTTCGATCGAGATGCGGATGGCTGTCATGCATCTGATGTTCGTGATCAGCGGAGGGTGCGTTTGCTGGGACGTATTTCGACGGGAATTTTGACGCTGGTTCTATTGGCATATGTCAGCCTCAATGGGCTATGGATGGTTCAGTTTTCGCTGAGTCAACGCAATGCAGTGTTGTCCCATTTCCCAGTCAAGTCTTCCTTTTTTGCAGGGAACTATTTGATCGATGAGTCGGCCTGGCGGCAGCATTTGCCTATCCAGATCGGGGGCGTGCCTCGCAACATGCAATCCCAAGCAGTCTTTGGCAGTTATGTCGATGGGCTGGATGAGGCTGCTCAGTTTCTGACGTCGCGCGTGCCGGATCGCGCCAAGTCTGTGTACGCGCTGGACTTTCCTGCCTATGTGTTCTCTCTGGCGGAGGGCTACCGTGTGCCGCGTGACACGTACCCTTGGCTGCTCTTTGGCCATGAGATCACGATTGATGTTCATCCCAAAGCCGATGCGTTGCTGAGCGATGTGGATGTGTTGATGGTTCCCAAGTGTTCGCTGTCTGGGGGGAATCGGCGCTATCTGTCGCGGTTGTATCGACTGGAGATGGAGAAGCGGTGGTCTCAGATCGGCGTGCTCCGCTGCTGGGATGTGTACCTGAGACGCTAAGGCTTGCGTGTGTGCTTGTCAGTTCGTCGCCGGTGATGCGGGCCGACCGCGCTAAAATCCAGGGTTTCCCGCAGCCACCCACCCAGCCGCCCCCACCATGCCCCAAACCACCAAGAACATCACCGCCATGGCCAACGCCATCCGTGCTCTGGCGATGGACGCTGTCCAGCAAGCCAATTCGGGCCACCCTGGCGCGCCGATGGGCATGGCCGACATGGCCGTGGCGTTGTGGGGCCGTCACCTGCGCCACAACCCGGCGCAGCCGCTGTGGGCCGATCGCGACCGCTTCGTGCTGTCCAACGGCCACGCCTCGATGCTGATCTACGCCCTGCTGCACCTGACCGGCTACGAGCTGTCGATCGACGACCTCAAGGCCTTCCGCCAGATGCACAGCAAGACGCCGGGCCACCCGGAAGTCGGCGTGACGCCGGGCGTGGAAACCACCACCGGCCCGCTGGGCCAAGGCATCACCAACGCCGTGGGCATGGCCCTGGCCGAGAAGCTGCTGGCCACCGAGT
The DNA here is from genome assembly GCA_903871865.1 of uncultured Burkholderiales bacterium. Classification (GTDB taxonomy): domain Bacteria; phylum Pseudomonadota; class Gammaproteobacteria; order Burkholderiales; family Burkholderiaceae_C; genus Aquabacterium. The sequence continues at coordinate 943 of CAIQIL010000344.1, read as the reverse complement.
TCAACCGCCCTGGCCACGCCATCGTCAACCACAACACCTACGCCTTCCTGGGCGATGGCTGCCTGATGGAAGGCATCAGCCACGAGGCTGTGGCCCTGGCCGGTGCCTGGAAGCTGAACAAGCTGATCGCGCTGTACGACGACAACGGCATCTCCATCGACGGCCAAGTCACGCCCTGGTTCATCGACAACACGCCCCAGCGTTTCGAAGCCTGCGGCTGGAACGTCATCGGCCCGGTCGATGGCCATGACGTGGACGCCGTCGATGGCGCCATCACCAAGGCCAAGCTGTCGGCCGACAAGCCCACCCTGATCGTCTGCAAGACCCATATCGGCAAGGGCTCGCCCAACCGCGCCAACACGGCCAAGGCCCACGGCGAGCCGCTGGGTGGCGACGAGATCAAGCTGACCCGCGAAACCATCGGCTGGTCGCACGACGCTTTCGTCATCCCCGACGAGGTCTATGCCGACTGGAACGCCCAGGCCGATGGCGACGCCCTGGTGGCCGACTGGAACACCCGCTTCGAGGCCTACAAGGCCTTGTTCCCGACCGAGGCCGCCGAGTTCCTGCGCCGCATGGCCGGTGAGCTGCCCGCCAACTTCCCCGAGATCGCCGTGGAGGCCGTGGCCGCAGCCCACGACAAGGCCGAGACCGTGGCCAGCCGCAAGGCCAGCCAGATCGCGCTGGAGTTCTTCACCGCCGCCATCCCCGAGATGCTGGGTGGCTCGGCCGACCTGACCGGCTCGAACCTGACCAACACCAAGAGCACCCCAGCCTTCCGCGTGGACGAGACCGGTGCCGTGGTCACCACCGATGGCAAGCCCGGCCGCCACATCAACTACGGTGTGCGCGAGTTCGGCATGGCCGCCATCATGAACGGCGTGACCCTGCACGGTGGCTACATCCCCTACGCCGGCACCTTCCTGACCTTCTCTGACTACAG
>CAIQIL010000343.1 GCA_903871865.1 uncultured Burkholderiales bacterium | reverse complement strand
TTCAAGCGCCCCCCTCATGAGCACCAACCAACTCGACAAGAAGTCCCAGGCCTGGTCGGCCCTGTTCTCGGAGCCCATGAGCGAGCTGGTCAAGCGCTACACCGCCAGCGTGTTTTTCGACAAGCGCCTGTGGGCCGCCGACATCCAGGGCTCGCTGGCCCACGCCGACATGCTGAACGCGCAGGGGCTGATCTCGGCCGATGACCTCGCGTCCATCCAGAAGGGCATGGCGCAGATCCGCGCGGAAATCGAAGCCGGCAGCTTCGAATGGAAGCTCGACCTGGAAGACGTGCACCTCAACATCGAAGCCCGCCTGACGCAACTGGTGGGCGATGCCGGCAAGCGCCTGCACACCGGCCGCTCGCGCAACGACCAAGTCGCCACCGACGTGCGCCTGTGGCTGCGCGGCGAAATCGACGAAATCGGCGCGCTGCTGACCGCGCTGCAAACCGCCTTGGTCGATGTGGCCGAGCAAAACGCCGACACCATCCTGCCCGGCTTCACCCACTTGCAAGTGGCCCAGCCCGTGAGCTTCGGTCACCACCTGCTGGCCTACGTCGAGATGTTTGCGCGCGACGCCGAACGCATGCTGGACCTGCGCAAACGCGTGAACCGCCTGCCGCTGGGCTCGGCCGCCCTGGCCGGCACCAGCTACCCGCTGGACCGTGAACGCGTGGCCCGCAGCCTGGGCATGGTCGACGAGGCCGGCCTGCCCGCCGTCTGCCAGAACAGCCTGGACGGTGTTTCCGACCGCGACTTCGCCATCGAGTTCACCGCCGCCGCGTCCCTGCTGATGGTGCACGTCTCGCGCCTGAGCGAAGAACTCATTTTGTGGATGAGCCAGAGCTTCGGCTTCATCGACCTGGCCGACCGCTTCTGCACGGGCTCGTCGATCATGCCGCAGAAGAAAAACCCCGACGTGCCCGAACTGGCGCGTGGCAAAACCGGCCGCGTCGTCGGCCACCTGATGGGCCTGATCACCCTGATGAAGGGCCAGCCCCTGGCCTACAACAAGGACAACCAGGAAGACAAGGAACCCTTGTTCGACACGGTGGACACGCTGAAAGACACGCTGCGCATCTTCGCCGAGATGGCCGCTGGCATCACCGTCAAGCCCGAAGCCATGGAGCGCGCCGCCAAGAAGGGCTACGCCACCGCCACCGACCTGGCCGACTACCTGGTCAAGAAGGGCCTGCCCTTCCGCGATGCGCACGAGGTGGTGGCCCATGCCGTGAAGGACGCCATCGCCGCGGGCGTGGACCTGTCGGAACTGCCCCTGGCCACGCTGCAGACCTACAACCCGGCCATCGGGCAGGACGTCTACGAGGTGCTGAGCCTGCGTGGTTCGCTCAACGCCCGCAACATCCTGGGCGGCACGGCGCCGGCCCAGGTGCGTGCCCAAGTGGCCCGCCACCGCGCACGGCTGGCTTGACGTGAGCCATACGGCTCATTCAATGTTGTAACAGTGGTCAATGCCCCTTCCAAAGGGGGGCGAAAGGGGTGTTTTTCTCTGCTGAGAATTGACATACTGCAGTCTCGATTTTCAGCAAAGGGAGCACCCCATGTCCGTTTCAGCCCACGTCATCGCCCTGTTCGCCTCCCTGCTGGCGGTGGTGCTGCACCCAGGCGCCTGAGCGCCAGCCCGGGCTCATTTCTGGGCTCGCCAAGGGCCCCTCACAGGCCGTCCAAAGGCCTTTCACAGGCCCGCCTTGCGTCTGTTTTGCGCCAGCGCAAGCCCGCCAGGCTGCCGAGCCGATACGCTCGCGGCCATGAACGCTGTCACAGCCACCGCCCCGACCGACGCCCCAGTTGAAGCTTCGGGCAACACCTCCCCTGCGCCCGCCCCCTTCACCACGCCCGTGGCACCGGGCCTGCAGTGGTCGGACGCACTGAACCTGGCCATGCCCTTCATGGACCAGACGCACATCGAGTTCGTGGACCTGCTGGCCGCCGTGCAAACGGCCGAAAACACCGAACTGGTGTCCCGCTGGCAAGCCCTGGTCGACCACACCGACGCCCACTTCGGTCAGGAAGACCGCTGGATGGCCGACACCGGTTTCGCCCCGGGCAGCTGCCACATGACCCAGCACGCCGTCGTGCTCAAGGTGCTGCGCGAAGGCCTGGCGCTCGGCCAGCAAGGCCAGTGGGCCCCGATCCGCCAGATGGCGCACGAGCTGACGGTCTGGTTCCCGCACCACGCCCAGACCATGGACGCCGGCCTGGCCCTGCACCTCAAGAGCGTGGGCTACGACCCCGCCACAGGGCACATCAGCGAACCCGAAGCCCTGCCCGCGCTGGCCATCAGCGGCTGCGGCGGCAGCAGTTGCAGCACCAGCGACAGTTCGGACGCAACGGCCACCGCCCCAGAAACCGCCTGAAGCGCCAAACTGACGCGCAAATCTTCAGGGGCACCCGGGCAGATCAAGACAGATCACAAAAAGAGGACACGCGGCCCGGGCATCGGGCGGGCGCATCCACCCACACTCAGGCCACGGCGGTCGCCGCCAGCCGGGTGCGGATCGCCTGCTCGATGCCCGCCGCGTCCAGCCCGCACAGGCCCAGCAATTTGACCGGGTCGCCGTGCTCGACGAACGCATCGGGCAGGCCCAGCATCAGCAGGGGCTTGGCGATGCCGGCTGAAGCCAGCGCCTCGGCCACGGCCGAACCCGCACCGCCCATCACGCAACCCTCTTCCACCGTCACGATCAGGTCGTGCTCGGCGGCCAGTTGCTTCACCAGGTCCACGTCCAGCGGCTTGACGAAGCGCATGTTGGCCACGGTCGCATCGAGCGCCTCGGCGGCCTGCAACGCGGGGTACAGCAGGGTGCCGAAGGCCAGGATGGCCACGCGCTGGCCCGCAGGCGCGAGGCTCACAGCGCGGCGACGCACCTCGCCCTTGCCCCAGGGCATGGGGTTCAGGTCCGTGGGCACCGGCACACCCGCGCCCGCACCGCGCGGGTAGCGCACGGCCACGGGGTGGTTCTGGGCATAGGCCGCGCTCAGGGCCTGGCGGCACTCGGCTTCATCGGCCGGCGCCAGCAGGCTCATGTTGGGAATGCAGCGCACGAAGGCGATGTCGAAGGCGCCCATGTGCGTGGCGCCGTCCGCCCCGACGATACCGGCGCGGTCGAGTGCGAACACCACCGGCAGGTTCTGGATGGCCACGTCGTGGACGAGCTGGTCGTAGCCGCGCTGCAGGAAGGTCGAGTAAATCGCCACCACGGGCTTGAGGCCCTCACAGGCCAGACCAGCGGCGAAGGTGACGGCGTGCTGCTCGGCGATGCCCACATCGAAGTAGCGGCCCGGGAACTTCTGGTGGAACTCCACCATGCCCGAGCCCTCGCGCATGGCCGGCGTGATGCCCACCAGGCGCGGGTCGGCGGCGGCCATGTCGCACAGCCATTGGCCAAACACCTGCGTGAAGGTCGGCTTGGCCGGGGCGTCGGTGGGCGATGGCTTCTTCAGTCCCACGGCGGGATCGAACTTGCCCGGCCCGTGGTAAGCGATCGGGTCGGCCTCGGCCAGCTTGTAGCCGTAGCCTTTCTTGGTGACCACGTGCAGGAACTGCGGGCCTTCGAGGTCGCGCAGGTTCTCCAGCGTGGGGATCAGGCTGTCGAGGTCGTGGCCGTCGATGGGGCCGACGTAGTTGAAGCCGAACTCCTCGAAGATGGTGGCAGGCACCACCATGCCCTTGGCGTGCTCCTCCAGCTTCTTGGCCAGCTCGAACAGCGGCGGCGCGTTGCGCAGCACCTGCTTGGCGCTTTCACGCGCGGCCGTGTAGAAGCGGCCCGACATCAGGCGCGCCAGGTAGCGGTTGAGCGCCCCCACCGGCGGCGAGATCGACATGTCGTTGTCGTTGAGCACCACCAGCACGTTGGGCATCTTGCCGGCGTGCGGCACGCCCGCGTTGTTCAGGGCCTCGAAGGCCATGCCCGCGGTCATGGCGCCATCGCCGATGATGGCCACCGCGCGGCGCGACTCGCCACGGATCTGCGCGCCCTGCGCCATGCCCAGCGCTGCGGAAATCGAGGTGGACGAGTGCGCCGTGCCGAAGGTGTCGTACTCGCTTTCGTCGCGGCGCGGGAAGCCGCTCATGCCGCCGAACTGGCG
>CAIQIL010000342.1 GCA_903871865.1 uncultured Burkholderiales bacterium | reverse complement strand
GCGGCAAGATCAACCTGTCCATCCTGGGCGCCATGCAGGTGTCCGAGCACGGCGACCTGGCCAACTGGATGATCCCGGGCAAGATGGTCAAGGGCATGGGCGGCGCCATGGACCTGGTGGCGGGCGTCAAGCGCGTGGTGGTGCTCATGGAGCACGCGGCCAAGAACGGCGAGCACAAGCTGCTGCAATCGTGTTCGCTGCCCTTGACCGGCCTGGGCGTGGTGGACCGCGTCATCACCGAGCTGTGCGTGTTGGACGTGACGCACGACGGCTTCAAGTGCGTCGAGATCGCCCCGGGTGTGACCCAGGACGAAGTCCGCACCAAGACCGGGGCTCACGTCGAGTTCGCCTGAGGCGCATCGGTCTGATCAAAAGCCGGGCAGGGGCCTGGTGTGCGCTGCGGTTGACGATGCCATGGGTGCATCGGCCCGCAGCGCTTTTTCGTGCTGCAGCAGCCATTGCTTGCGCGCCAGCCCACCGCCATAGCCCGTCAGCGAGCGGTTGCTGCCAATGACGCGGTGGCAGGGCAGCACGATGCTGATGGGGTTGGCGCCATTGGCCAGGCCCACGGCGCGCACCGCGGCCGGGTTGCCGATGCGCCTGGCCAGCTCGCCATAGCTGATCGTTTCTCCGTCAGGGATGTCGCGCAGGGCCGTCCAGACCTGACGCTGGAAGTGTGTGCCGCCCGTGGCCACCGCCAGCCGGTGGATGATGGCGATGTCGCCATCGAAGTAGGCCTGCATCGCCTGCGTGGCGGTGGATGGGCGTGTGGTGCCCCGCAGTTGCGCTGACTCACCAGGGTACTGGCGGCGCATCAGCTCGTGCATGCGCGCTTCGTGGTCGTGCCAGTCGAGTGCGCGCAACAGGCCTTGTTCGTCGGTGGCGACCAGCATCTCGCCCAAGGGGGTGGGCACGCGTTCGAGCAGGAAGGTGAGGATGGGCATGGCGCCAGTCTACGTGGGCCGAAGGTGACACGGTGGTCTGCGAGAATCGCCCGATGAACTGGATCCTGCTGGGCCTGTTGGCCGTCAACCTTTTGCTGCTGGTGTGCTTGCTGCTGCGCCCCGCTCCCTCGCCCGATGCCGCGCTCGCCCAACTCTCGCAAGACCTCAAAGGCCATGGCGATGGCCGACAAGCCCAGCTCGAACGCGAGCTGCGCGACGAGCTGCAACGCAGCGCCAGTGGCACCCGCCAGGAGCTGACGCAGTCTTTGAGCCAGGCCATCGGCCTCTTTCAGCAGACCGTGCTGGCCCAGCAGGGCGATGCCACGCGCACGCAGAACGAGCAGCTCGACAGCTTCCGTGTCCAGCTGGCAGGCATGCAGCAAAGCCTGGCCGATGCCTTGCGAGACAGCAGCCACCAGGCCGGCCTGCAAGCCTCCTCTCAGCGCGAGGCCCAGGCCCTGGCCTTGGCGCGCTTCACCGAGGCGCAGGAGGCCTCGCTCAAGCGCCTGTCCGACGCCATGGGCGAGCAATTGCGAGCGCTCTCCGAGTCCAACGACCGCCGCCTGGGCGAGGTCCGCACCACGGTGGAGACCCGCCTGCAAGCCCTGCAGGCCGACAACGAGAAGAAGCTGGAGCAGATGCGCCAGACCGTCGATGAGAAGCTGCACGCCACGCTGGAAGCCCGCCTGGGCGAGAGCTTCAAGCAGGTGGCCGACCGCCTGGAGCAGGTCCACAAGGGCCTGGGCGAGATGCAGCGCCTGGCCAGCGACGTGGGCTCGCTCAACCGCGTGCTCAGCAACGTCAAGACGCGCGGCATCTTCGGCGAAGTGCAGCTGGCAGGGTTGCTGGAGCAGGTCTTCACGCCCGAACAGTACGCCGTCAACGTCGAAACCGTGCCGGGCAGCGGTGCACGCGTGGAGTTCGCCATCCGCCTGCCGGGCCGTGGCGAGCCCGACCAGCCGCTGTGGCTGCCCATCGACGCCAAGTTCCCGCGGGAAGATTACGAGCGCCTGCTGGAAGCGCAAGACCGCGCCGATGTGGCGGGCGTGGAGACGGCGTCCAAAGCCATCGAGCAGCGTTTCCGCCTGGAGGCCAAAACCATCCGCGACAAGTACCTGGCACCGCCGCACACGGCCGACTTCGCCATCCTGTTCGTGCCCACGGAAGGGCTGTACGCCGAGGCCCTGCGCCGTCCGGGCCTGGTCGAAGCCTTGCAGCGCGAATGCCGCGTGATGCTGGCCGGCCCGACCACCTTGCTGGCCACACTCAACAGCTTGCAGATGGGCTTTCGCACGCTGGCGCTGGAGAAACGCTCGTCCGAGGTCTGGCAGGTGCTGGGCGCCGTCAAGAACGAGTTCAGCAAGTTCGGTGACGTGCTGGCCAGAACGCGCAAGAAGCTCGACGAGGCCAGCAACACCATCGGCCAGGCCGAGACGCGCACCCGCGTCATGGGCCGTGCACTCAAGCAGGTCGAGGC
>CAIQIL010000341.1 GCA_903871865.1 uncultured Burkholderiales bacterium | reverse complement strand
TTTGTGCTGTACCGGCCGCCACTCAACGACGCCACGGTCTGGCTGTGGGGCGGGCCCGTGCTGCTGCTGGCGCTCGGGCTGGGCGCCTTGGTCTGGCAACTGCTGCGCCACCGACCAGCAGAAGGAGACCCCACATGACCGCGTTCCTGCTCGCAGCCCTGGCCTTGATGAGCCTGGCCGCTGTTGTCGTGGTGTGGCCTTTGTGGCGCACCGTGCCCGACGACCCCGCTGAAGCGGCGGTGGCGCCTCGGCGCGGCGTGGCCTTCGGCCTGGGCACGGCCTTGGCTTTTTTCACCGTGTTCATGTACGCGATGGTGGGCACGCCCGCAGCCTTGCTGCCGCCGCCCAGCACCGGGCAGGGCCCGGCAGGCAATGCCGCTGGTGGCATGACCCCCGCCCAGATCGAGGGCATGGTGTCACGCCTGGCGCAGCGCCTGCAGCAGCAGCCCGATGACGTGGCGGGTTGGCGCATGCTGGTGCGTTCTTACGAAACGCTGGGACGCTATCCCCAGGCCGTGGACGCTTGGCGTCGCCTGCTGGCCCTGACCCCCGATGACCCCGACCTGCTGACCGACTACGCCGTGACCTTGGGCATGAGCCAGGGGCAGAGCCTGGCGGGTGAGCCCGAAGAGGCGCTCAACCGGGCATTGCGCCTCAACCCCCAGCACGTGCAGGCATTGGCCTTGTCCGGCAGTGCGGCCTACGAACGCGCCGACTACCCGCGGGCCATCGCCCAATGGCGCCGCATCCTGGAGAACGTGCCTGCCGATGCCGAGGTGCGTGCCAGCATCGAAGGGCAGATCGCCAAGGCGCAGGCCCTGGCTGCGCGCGGCCAAGCAGGGCAGGCTGGGCCATGAGCGCAGGTGGGTTCAGCGCCTGGTGGGCTTGAGGTGGCCGATGCCTGCGCTGAATCAGCAAGGGTGAAATGCGCATTTGCCAGCCGCTTCAACGGTGGTTACGCTGTCAGGCTTGATCCATTGGAGGCTGCACATGTCCGATAAAAACTGGAAGTTCGAAACCCTGTCTGTCCACGCTGGCTACTCGCCCGACCCGACCACCAAAGCGGTGGCCGTGCCCGTCTACCAGACGGCGGCCTATGCCTTCGACAGCGCCCAGCATGGCGCCGACCTGTTCGACCTGAAGGTGCCGGGCAACATTTACACCCGCATCATGAACCCCACCACCGATGTGCTGGAGCAGCGCATCGCGGCCTTGGAAGGCGGGGTGGGCGCACTGGCGTTGGCATCTGGCCAAGCGGCGGTCACCTATGCCATCCTGACCATCGCCGAGGCGGGTGACAACTTCATCTCATCGACGGCGCTGTACGGCGGCACCTACAACCTGTTCGCGCACACGCTGCCGCAGTACGGCATCTCCGCGCGCTTCGCCGACCACCGCGACCCGGCCAGCTTCGAGGGCCTCATCGACGCGCGCACCAAGGCCATCTTCGTGGAGTCCCTGGGCAACCCCTCGGGCAACATCACCGACATCGCCCGCATCGCCGAAATCGCCCACCGCCACGGCGTGCCGCTGATCGTGGACAACACCGTGCCCAGCCCCTACCTGTGCCGCCCCATCGAGCACGGTGCCGACATCGTCGTGCACTCGCTGACCAAGTACCTGGGCGGCCATGGCACCAGCATCGGCGGGGCCATCGTGGACTCTGGCAAGTTCCCCTGGGCCCAGCACAAGGAACGCTTCAAACGCCTCAACGAGCCCGATGTCAGCTACCACGGCGTGGTCTACGC
>CAIQIL010000340.1 GCA_903871865.1 uncultured Burkholderiales bacterium | reverse complement strand
CTGGCCGGCTGGGTGGCCAATGTGGTCGATGCCGACATGCCCGAGCAAGCCGCCAACCTGGCCACGCTGCGGGCCCGCCTGCAGGCGCCGATGCTGGCGCACTTCCCGTGGGACCCTCAGGCCGATGTGGCTGTGCTGGGCGCTGAGATGCGCCTGCCCCTGCGCACACCTGCCGGGCCGAGCCCCTGATCAGTCCTTGGCGCCGTCTTTGATGCCGTCCTTGAGGTAGCCGGCTTCGCGCATCTTGCGCTCGACGGCCTGCTGGGCCTGGGCCAGCACCTTCTCGACCTGGGGCGGATGCGGCTGCAGCAAGGTGCTGATCTGCTGGCCCACCACCGTCCCGATGGCCTGGAACTCCGGGATGCCCACCCACTGGATGCCCACGTAGGGCGAGCGTGGCAGCGTGGGGTCGTTCTGGTCGGCGGCGGCGAGCGCGTTCAGCTCGACCTCCGCGTGCGGGTTGGCTTGGCGGAAGGCCGGGTTGGCGTAGGTGGAGCGGCGCGTGCCGGAGGGCACGGCGCTCCAGCCCTCGGTGCGGGCGACCAGCGCGATGTACTCCCGCGAGGTGGCCCATTCGATGAAGGCCTGTGCCGCATCCGCTTTGGTGGAACTGGCCGGGATGGCCAGCGCCCAGGTCCACAACCACTGCGCCCCTTTGGGCGTGCTGCCCACTGGCGCTTGCAGGAAGCCGACCTTGCCTGCCACGCGGGACTCTTCGGCCCGGTTCACGAAGGCGCCGGCCACGGTGGCGTCCACCCAAATCGCGCAGCGCCCTTGTGAGAACAGCGCCAGGTTCTCGTTGAAGCCATTGGCCTGCGCGCCGGCCGGTCCGTGCTTGCGCAGCAGCTCGCTGTAGAGCGTGACAGCCTGGCGCCAGGGCGCCGTGGTGAGTTGCGGCCGCCAGCCCATGTCGAACCACTGGCCGCCGTGGGTGTTGACCATGATGCCGATCAGGGGCATGTTCTCGCCCCACCCAGGCTTGCCCCGCAGGCAGATGCCAGAGACACCCTTGGCCGGGTCGTGCAGGCGGGCCGCGGCGTGCGCCACCTGCTCCCAGCTGGGGCGTTGCGGCAGGGTGATGCCAGCCTGCTGCAGCAGGTCGGTGCGCACCAGGGTCATGACGCTTTCGCCGTAGAAGGGCAGGGCGTAGAGCTGTTTGTCGTGCGACAGCGCCTGCCGGATCATGGGCAGCAGGTCATCGACCTCGTAGCCGCGCGACGGCGTGAGCGGCTTGAGCCAGCCTCGGCCGCTCCAGACCGTGGCTTCGTAGCCACCGAGGGTCATGACGTCGAATTGTCCTGCTTTCGTGGCGATGTCGCGCGTGACCTGCTGGCGCAAGGCGTTCTCTTCGAGCGTGACCCATTTCACGCGCACGCCCGGGTGGCTGCGCTCGAACTGCGGCGTCAGCCGCTGCAGCGTCAGCATGTGGCCGTTGTTCACGGTGGCCACCACCAGGTCCACCGCACGGGCAGGCAGGCTCAGGCCTGCGAGTGTGAGCAGGAAGCACAGGGGCAAACAGCGATGCGTGCGCGTCAGGGGCATGCCATCCTTGCGTCAGAATGAAGGAACCTCAGGCCGGTACAGCATGGACACACAAGCGGAGAACTGCTGCTTGGCGCATGCACACCATCTTGCGACAATGGCATTGTGTGTCAATACTGACTTGATCGGACAGAGCAGACCATCGTGACCCCAGCCCCCCAAGCACGCGCGAGCATCTGGCGCCCTCGTCACAGCGTGCGGGCCCGCTTCGCCATCTTCACGGGGATCAGCGGGGTGCTGTTCGCCAGCGTGCTGGCCTTCTGGGTGGTCCGAGGACAGCGCGAGCAGCTGCTGGAGGCGGTCAACGCCTCGGTGCGGCGCGAGGCCGCGGTGCTGGGCCAAACCATCTCTGCGGCCCTGGCCGAACGCCAGAGCCAGGTCCAGCAGATGGCGTCCCTGCCCGAGGTGGTCAGCGGCATGATGGAGCCCGGTGCGCTGCGCCTGGTGCTGGAGCGCACCCGCAGCTATTCGCCCGAATTCGAGTGGCTGGCCATGACCGATGCGCGCGGCGTGGTCACCACGGCCACCGGTGCCCGGCTCGAAGGGCTCAACGTGGCCGGCGAAGCCTGGTTCGTGCAAGGCAGCCGGGGCGTGTGGGTGGGCAACCCGCACCCGGCCGGTGCACTCAAGCGTTTCCTGCCGCTCGATGCCGATGGCCGTCCCGCGCAGCTGGTGGACGTGGCCGTGCCCGTCATCGACAACGACGGCAAGGTCATTGGCGTGATGGTGGGCATGCTCAACTGGCGCTGGATCAGCGACATCCACCAGGCACTCACCGCGGCCGATGCCGACCTGAAGCACACCCTGCTGCTGTCGCCCAGCGGCGAGGTGTCGGTCGGGCCGTCCGGCTGGTTGGGACGGAGCATGGCCCCGCCCGGCCTGGCGCAGGTCAAGGCCGATGGCCAAAGCCGGGTGCTGACCTGGCCCGACATCGGCGAGCAGCTCACGGCGCTGGCGCCCGTGCGCTGGTCGGCACAGGCCGCCCAAGCGCCCTGGACCCTGGTGTTGCGCCAGGACCCGGCGCGGGTGTTCGGCCCGGTCAACACGTTGCAACGCCGCTTGTTGTTCAGCGGCCTGGCGGGCTCGCTGGCCTTCATGTGGTTGAGCTGGTGGCTGGCGGGCAAGGTCGTCCGCCCGCTGCGCAGGCTGGCCCACACGGCGCGGGCTTTGCAAGAGGGGCGGCCGGCGTCCTTCGAGGCGCCCACGCGGCACCCGGACGAGGTGGGCATGCTCTCGGGGGCCTTGGCCGATCTGCACGGCAACCTGCAGGCCCGCTTGGCCGAACTGGCCGCTTACCGCGATCACCTCGAAGACAAGATCGGCGAGCGCACCGAGCAGTTGCGCCAGGCCGCCGACCGTGCCGAGGCGGCCAACCGGGCCAAGAGCG
>CAIQIL010000339.1 GCA_903871865.1 uncultured Burkholderiales bacterium | reverse complement strand
TCACGCGGGTCTTGCCCACGCCGGTGTCGGTGCCTGTGACGAAGAAGGCCGGATGGGGCATGGCGGGGTGATTCCTTGTGAGGCGGCCGGGCTGCTGAACCGCAGGCTCAGGCCATCGGTGCGGTCGCGGCAATCGCGCCCGACGCCGCGGTGTGCGCCGGCAAGGCATCGACCTCGGCCAGCACCGCGTTCAGCACGGACAGCAGGCCATCGGCGAGGAAGCGCTGGTCGTCCGGGCTCAGCACATAGGGTGGCATGACGTACAGCGTGTGCCCGATGGGCCGCAGCAGCAAGCCGGCATCGAGTGCTGCGCGGTGGAAACGCTGCGCGAAGCTGGGTTCGGTGGTGTCGCTGCGAACGTCGATGTCCCAGGCCCAGACCATGCCGATGTGGCGGTGCGCCTTCACGCGCGGGTGGCGGCGCAGCGGCTCGGTCAAGGCATGGAAATGCGCGGCAGCCTCGCGGTTGCGGGCCAGCACATCGCGGCCTTGGGCATCGCGCGCGGCGAAGGTGTCGAGCACGGCCAGGGCCGCGCGGCAGGCCAGCGGGTTGCCGGTGTACGAGTGCGAGTGCAGGAAGCCGTGCACGGTGCGGTCGTCCCAGAAGGCCTGGTAAACCTCATCGGTCGTCAGCACGGCCGACAGCGGCATCACGCCACCGGTCAGGCCCTTGCTCAGGCAGATGAAGTCGGGCTTGACGGGCACGCCATCGGGCCCGAGGGCCTGCTGGTGCGCGAACAAGGTGCCCGTGCGGCCGAAGCCCACGGCGATCTCATCGGCGATCCAGTGCACCTGGTGCTGGTCGCACAGGCGGCGCAGGGCCACGAGATAGGCCGGGTCGTGCATGGCCATGCCTGCGGCGCCCTGCACCAGCGGCTCCAGGATGATGGCGGCGGTCTCGTGCGCGTGCGCGGCCAGGTAGGCGGCCAGCGCGTCGATGCAATGCCGCAGGTGCTGTGCGGCCGACACGCCCGGCGCGGCGCGGCGCGGGTCGGGCGAGGGCAGCGTGGCGCTCAAGCGCAGCAGCGGCGCGTAGGCCTCGCGGAACAGCGGGATGTCGGTGACGGACAGCGCCCCGGCAGTTTCACCGTGGTAGCCGCCTTCCAGGCCGATGAAGCGGTGCTTGCCCGGCAATCCGCGGTTGCGCCAGCTGTGCGCGCTCATCTTCAGCGCAATCTCGGTGGCGCTGGCGCCGTCGCTGGCGTAGAAAGCGTGCCCCAGGCCGGTGAGCTGGCCCAGGCGCTCGGACAACTCGACCACCGGCGGGTGCGTGAGCCCCGCCAGCATGATGTGGTCGACACGGCCCAGCTGGTCGGTGATGGCCTCGCGGATGGGCGCGTAACCGTGGCCGAACAGGTTGACCCACCAGGAGCTGACGGCGTCCAGGATGCGGTGGCCGGCATCGTCCACCAACCAGGGACCTTCGGCCGACACGATGGCGCGCGGCGGCAGCTGCTCGTGCTGCTTCATCTGCGTGCAAGGGTGCCAGACGGATTGGCGGCTGCGTTCGGACCAGCCTGGCGTGCTCACATCTTTCATCGCGTCAAACACCCGGCCCTCAGGCGTTCGGGCGGTATTCGCAGCGGTCGCCGGCCGCGCGCGACACCACCACCGCGCTGACCTGCGGGATCTGCTGGCGGGCCCGCTCGTGGATGAACACGCAGAGGTTCTCCAGCGTGGGCGCACCCAGGCCGGCCACTTCGTCGAGGAAGTGATGGTCGAGCTGGTTGCGGATGCCCGCGATCACGGCGCGCAGCTCCGCCAGGTCCACCACCATGCCGGAATCGGCCTGGCGCTCGCCGCGCACGATGACCTCGGCCGTGTAGGTGTGGCCGTGGATGCGGCGGCTGCCGGCGGCCTCCTCGGGCGAGACCTGACGCTTGAGCGTGTGGGCGGCATCGAAAGCAAAGGTCTGGCTCAACTCGAACATCGGGGGGTCCTCACAGCGAGGGGGTCAGGGAGGTGGGAAGAATCGGGCGCGCCTCAGCGGATGCCCAGAGATTTGTGCGTCTGCACGCTCAACAGCCACTCGGGGTGGTCCAGGCACCATTGCACAGCCCAGGCCGCAGCGTGTTGACGGGCCGCAGCATCGGCGCTGTCCATGGCCTGCACGCGGCGCTGGTCGAACTGCCACGACGACATCGCCTGCAAATCGGCCTCGCTGAAACCGGTTTGCGGCACCACCACTTTCAGCTCGTGGCCCGAGGTCTGCACCACGGTCGAGCCGGCCTTGGGGCTGACGCAGACCCAGTCCAGGCCCGCCGGTGCGGCGATGGTGCCATTGGTTTCCACCGCGATCAGAAAGCCCTCGGCGTGCAGGGCGTCGATCAGGTCGGCATCGACTTGCAGCAGCGGCTCGCCACCGGTCAGCACCACGAAGCGCTGGCCCTTGCGGCCGGCCTCGGTGTCGGGCCAGAAGCTGGCGATGCGCGCGGCCAGGGCCTCGGCGTGCTCGAACTTGCCGCCGCCCAGGCCATCGGTGCCGACGAAATCGGTGTCACAGAAACGGCAAACGGCCGTGGCGCGGTCGGCCTCGCGGCCCGACCACAGGTTGCAGCCCGCGAAGCGGCAGAACACCGCCGGGCGCCCGGCGTGCGTGCCTTCGCCCTGCAGGGTGTAGAAGATTTCCTTGACGCTGTAGCTCACGCTGCCCACTCCTGAAGACTCACCGCAACCCGGTCCACCAAACGGCCAGCGCCGAGGCCAGCACCAGGCCGGCGTACGTCGCCATTGCCCCGTCGCGGCCCATCACCAGCAAGCCGGCGACCAGCACGGCCACATTCAGCGCGGCGCACCAGCGCACCTGGCGCCACCACCCGGCCGACTTCAGCGCCTGCCACCACACCAGACGCGCCATGGCCGGCACCAGGACCGCCATGGCCAACGCCGGCAGCAAGAAATTCAAGAGGTGGCTGAGAAATTGACCCACATCATGGGGGGTCGGGTGCAGGAAAGCCCCGCGCCGACCGATGAACAAAGGGAAGATTTTATAATCAACGACCATGACCGTCCTGACCCTGGGCCTGAACCACCACACTGCCGCCGTTGATCTGCGTGGCAGATTCGCGTTCGCGGTGGAGCAACTCAGCCCCGCCCTGCGTCAGTTGCACGAGCGCCTGACCTCGCCGAACGGGTCGGCGCACGCGGGCAACGCCCATGCCGCGCCCCCCGAAGTCGCCCTGCTGTCCACC
>CAIQIL010000338.1 GCA_903871865.1 uncultured Burkholderiales bacterium | reverse complement strand
CAGGCTCGCAGCACCCAAGGCGCTCAAGAGGTGGAGTGCGTGGCCTGAGGCCGGCCACGGCGCGGCAGACAAGGACATCCCCGCCGCCAGCAGCCCCAACACGGACGCCATCCACCACCAGCGCGACAGCACCGCCAAGGGCACGTGCAGTGGCCGCGACAGGTGCCACTCGACCTGCCAGTCACCCGCCTGGTCTTGGGAAGACTGCGTCACAGACACTGCACCAGCCCGCCTTGCGGTGAGGGAGTGCCACACGCCAAAGCGCATGGCGGAAGGGGACATCAGACGGACAGGGGACACAGTGGCGTTCATCGCGCCAGCCTCCAGGCTCGCTACGTTCACAAACGGAGGATCTCTCCGGCATGAGTCCCCAGATTCGGCGGTGGCCTGTTTGGGTTCGGTTCATTCTAGCCAGCCACTTGCTCTGCCTCAAGGCGCAATCAGCAGGGGCGTGCTATGAATAACCCGCGGTTTGCGACCGAATTCGGGCGGGGCTGGCGACTGTCGCCTCAATGCCTCAGGGCTGACCCTTCTTGCGCACCATCTGGCGCATGTCGGCCAGGGTCACCCGGGTCTCGGGCGCGAGCTTGGCGCGCGGCATGGGTTTGAGGGCATGGCCGTACACCAGCTCCACCGTCAGGGCAATGCGTCCGTCGGGCTGGCGCATGTGCCGGTCGATGGCGGCCAACAGGCGGTCGCGCCAGGCGCGTGTGCGCAGGCCAGCGAAGCGGCCATGGGCCACGTTGCCCCCCCAGGTGCGGAGCTCGTCGAGCATGGCCTGCGGGCTGGCCCAGGTCAGGGTCAGGCGCTCCATGTCCATGACAGGGTCGGCGAAGCCGGCACGCACCAGTTCATCGCCCAGGTCGTGCATGTCGATGAAGTCGATGGTGGGCAAAGGCCAGCCCATGCCGCGGTAAACAGCGCGGAGTTCACGCGCGGTGTCGGGCCCAAGCCCGGAGCACATCAGGAAACCCTCAACCGCCAGGTGGCGGTGCCAACCCGCGAGCAGGCCAGGCAGGTCGCTGGCACCGTGCAGGGCCATGTTGGCCCACAGCATCTGAACGCCCTGCGCCCCTTGCGCATCTGGCACACGCCAAGGCGCTGGGTCAGAGACCGGCTCGGTGTGGACCCGCTCGCTCAAGTCGGGCTTGCGCCACAAGGTGCGCCACCCACGCGGGGCCGCCTCGGCTTCGGCCTGCAAGCTGCGCGCCGCCAGGGCGGCGTGGGGCTCGACGACCCAGCGCTGCGCTTCGGGATAGCGCGCCTGCACAGGCACCGCACCCGCCCCCAGCCAGGCCGACCAGTCGATCCAGTCACGCGGCGTCAGGCGGATGGGTCCCAGCTTCTCGGCCAGGCGACGGGCCACCTCCTGGTGCAACCACGGTGCCTCGGACAATTGCGAGAGCCGACGCAACTGCCTCCGCAAGGCCACGGCGCTGGGCGCACAAGCCGGCGCTGCCTCAGGGGCCAGGGCATCCAGCGCTTGGCCAGAGGGAGAAACAGCCTCGGAAGGCGCGGGCGTGGGGTGATCGGGCATGGACACAGCAGGGGACACAAAGGCGGCCCATGCCCTCCAAAGGGTGATGGGCAGACGCCAGGGTGCTCAGTATATTGAGCCGACCTGCCCGCAGGGATGCCAAGGCCATCTTGCCCATGGGCGCCTGGCTGTTCGGACAGGTCGCGCCCATGCCGCGGGCCCGCTCCCATGCTTCGCCTTCGCCTTGGCTTTCGCCCTCCCGGCCCGTGCCTGCTCTGCCATCGTTGGCAAACCCAGCCTGTGTGCGGGCCCTGTCTGCAGCGCTGGCGCCCCAGCGTGCCCCGCTGCCCGCGTTGCGCCTCACCCCAGGCGCCTGCGCGCGCCGACCGGCATTGCCCGCACTGCGAAGACCCCTCCCCTGAGTTCGACCGCGCCATCGTGGCGCTCGACTATGTGCCGCCCTGGCGCCACCTGATCACGCAGTTCAAGTTCGGCCAATGGCCCGCCTTGGGGACGCCGCTGTCGGCCATGCTGGCCCAGGCCGTGCGCCAGCGGCCTCACCCGGTGGACCTGGTGCTGCCCGTGCCCGTGTCGGCCGAGCGCCTGCGGGAGCGCGGCTACAACCAGGCCTGGGTGCTGGCCAGGCACACGGCACGCGCGCTGCGCTTGCCCTCGCGGCCCGATGTGCTGGTGCGCGTGACGCAGCACCGTCGGCTGAAAGACCTGGACCTGGCCGAACGGCGTCGGGCCATCCAGGGCGCCTTTTCCCTGACGGCCCGCGGCGCACAGGCCGTGGCGGGCAAGCACGTGGCCCTGGTCGATGACGTGCTGACCACCGGCGCCACCCTGGACGAGGCCAGCCTCGTGCTGCGCGACGCCGGGGCGCTGGGGGTGTCGGTGTGGGTGCTGGCGCGCACGCCGCCGCCGGGCTGGCGGTGATCTGCGTGAACCGCCGCGCGCGGTGATGCTCAGGCGTGGGTGGCCATGTCGCTGCCGACATCGTCCACCAGTTCGCCCTTTTCCAGGTGGATGAGGCGACCGGCGCGCGCCGCGGCCTAGGGGGCGTGCGCGACCCTGACGAGGGTCTTGCCCAGGACACGGTGCAACTCGCCCATCAGGCGCAGCACCTCTTCGCCGGGGGCGCGGTCCAGGTCGCCCGTGGGCT
>CAIQIL010000337.1 GCA_903871865.1 uncultured Burkholderiales bacterium | reverse complement strand
GGCCACTGGGACGGGCCCGTCCTGACGGTCGACACGGTCGGCTTTAACGAGCGCGCCACGATGTTCGCCGGGGTGCCGCGCACGACCAAGACCCACATCGTTGAAAAGTTCGCCGTCTCGGCCGACGGCCAGACCCTGACCGACACCATGACCATCGACGATCCGGAGGTGCTGACAGCGCCCTGGACCAAGGTGCTGGCCTACAAGCGCATGCCCCCCGACACCGAGCGGCTGGAGGCGGTGTGCGAGCCCGACCTGGAGGCGCTGCAGACCTTCGACTGGAACAAGTACAAGGCCATCGACGAGGAAGCCGCCCGCATGGCCGACCCGGCCCTGCGCTACAATCCCGGAGCCCGATAGCCCATGGCGCTCAGCGGTCTGACCCCCTTCACCACCTGGCTGGCGGCCACCCCGGTCAGCCAGGCCATCGGCGAAATCCACTGGATCACGCCGGCGGTGCAGTGCGTGCACATCCTGGCCATCGCCGTGGTCATGTCGGCCATCCTGATGATGGACCTGCGCCTGCTGGGACTGGTCGGCCGCGACGACGCCATGCAGATGTCGTCCAGGCGCTATCTGCCCTGGGTCTGGTGGTCGCTGCCGGTGCTGTTCGTCACCGGGGCTGCCCTGATCATCGGCGAGCCGCGCCGCTCGCTGCAGAATCCGACTTTCCTGCTCAAAATGTCGCTGCTGATCGCGGCCACGGCCCTGACCGTCCTCACCGAGCAGCCGCTGCTGCGCAACGCCGGCTTCTGGCACAACCGCAAGGGCGTGGCCAAGGTCTTGGCGGCGTCGTCGCTGATCGTCTGGGTGGCCATCGTCATTTGCGGGCGATGGATCGCCTACACCCAAGAGTAGCCCGGGAACCCCATGACCCTTTCTGACCTGTGGCCGGCGCTCGAAAAGCTGCCCTTCGCCGTCGCCGTGCGCCAAAGCGGCTGGCTGTTTCCGACCATCGAGAGCATCCATGTGCTGGCCGTGGTGCTGGTGGTGGGCACCATCTCGATCGTGGACATGCGCATTCTCGGCCTGCCATCGCGGGAGAAAGCCGTGCGCCGCCTGACCGCCGAGGTCCTGCCTTGCACCTGGGGCGCCTTCGCCGTGGCGGTGGTGACCGGATTCCTATTGTTCTCCTCCTCGGCCGTGACCTACGCCGCCGCCTGGCCGTTCCAGTACAAGATGCTGCTGTTGGTGCTGGCGGGGATCAACATGGTCATCTTCCACCTCTTGCCCTATCGCACGGTGCACCTGTGGGACGCCCTGACCCATCCGCCGATCGGGGCCAAGATCATGGCCGGGCTGTCGCTCAGCCTGTGGATCGGCGTCATCTGCTGCGGGCGCTGGATCGGCTTCGTCACCAATTGAGTTCGATCTTCCAACCGGATTTGAAAGTGCTGCGTTGCAGCGCCCGGACCTCAGAGGGCGAGACCTCGCCCATACTCCGGCCATCGTTGGTTCGCCGGAGCTTCCCATGTCCTCGACCTCCCTGGCCGGCCGCGTCCTGATCGCCGGCCTTTCCGTGGCGGCCTTCGCCGGCGCCGCGCCCCACGCCCACGCCGCCGCCGGGAAACCCCCGGCGACCGTCACCGGCATGTGGTTTCTGAATCCCAAGGACTACGACCGCGACGAGAAGCTGCCGCTGACGTCCGCGGCCGTGGCGCTCAATGAAAAGCGCCGTCAGGCCACCGAGGCTGGTGGGGTGGTGCTGTCGAACAACGCCAAGAAATGCCTGCCGATCGGCATGCCGACCTTCATGACCAACGAATTCGCCCTGGAGATCATCGAGTCCGCGGACCGCGTGACCCTGCTGTCGGAAAACAGCTCCCTGCCGCGGTCGGTCTATCTGCATGAAAAG
>CAIQIL010000336.1 GCA_903871865.1 uncultured Burkholderiales bacterium | reverse complement strand
GCGCCTTGGGCGATGCCGTCGATGGCCCGGTCTATGCACGCTTTTTCGCAGCAGAGGCCGCCCTGGTGGGCCGCCTGCAGCACCCCAACGTCGTGCAGATCTTCGACGCGGTGGCCGATCCGACCTCGCCCTATGTGGTGATGGAGTACGTGCCAGGCACGACGCTGCGCAGCTTCTGCCGACCGGACCAGCTCCTGCCGCTGGAGCTGATCGTGGAAATCGGCTTCAAGTGCGCGATGGCGCTGGGCTATGTGTACCGCCAGGGCCTCATCCACCGGGACGTGAAGCCGGCCAACATCCTGGCGCTGACCAATGCGCAAGGCATGGTCACCGACGTGAAGATCAGCGATTTCGGCAGCGTGCTGAACATGACGGCGGACTCGACCCAGGTGCACAAAGTGGGCTCGCTGGCCTACATGGCACCCGAGCAGCTCGATGGCCAGGTGCTGGACAGCCGCGCCGACATGTACGCGCTCGGTGCCGTGCTCTACCACCTTGTCGCGGGCCGCCCGCCTTTCGATGCGCCCTCCCAGGCTGCGCTCATGAACCTGATCTACAACGAGACGCCCACGCCGCTGTCCGGCCTGCGCGCGGGCGTGAACCCGGCCGTCGATGGCGTCATCCTCAAGGCCCTGGCCAAGAACCCCAACGACCGCTACCCCAACTGGGACGCCTTCGCGCAAGCGCTGTCAGGGTTGATCTCCGACCATCAGGTGCCGCGCGGCCACCTGCAAGGCGTGCTCGACTCCGAGCGCTTCAACCTGCTGCGTGCGCTCGATTTTTTCTCGCAGTTCGGCGATGTGGAGTTGTGGGAGGTGGTGCACCGCGCGCGCTGGCAGCGTTTCGCCTTCGGCCATGCGCTTTACCGGCGCGGCGAGGAGGGGCGCAGCTTCCACATCATGGCCCAGGGCAGCGTGGAGGTGTACCGCAACAACAAGCGCGTGGCCCTGCTGGGCGCGGGCACCTCGGTGGGCGAGATGGCCTACCTGGCGCCCAGCCCCGAGTTGCGCAAGCACAGCACCGACGTGGTGGTGACGGAACCGGCCACGACGATTTCGTTCACGCCCGAGGCCATGCAGCAGCTCAGCCCGGCCTGCCGTCACCTGTTCGACGAGGCCTTCATCCGCGTGCTGGTGCGGCGCTTGCATGCCGCCCACGAGGCCTTGGCACACCCGCGGCGCATCATGTGAGGCACGCGCGTCACCGCATCGGCGTGGCGCGTACAAACATTTGCATCGGCGGTGAAGGCCTGTCATCCGGGCTCCGATGCCGCGCGTTACATTGGAAGCGGGCCGTGCCTTCCCTTGTTCGCGGCCTGCCCCCACATCACACACGTTTCACACACGTTTTCTTAGGAGCTCGACATGCGCGCACTGATCGCCACCGCCGCCCTGGCCCTGCTGTCCACCCTGGCCCACGCCGATCCGGCTTGTGATGCCAAGGCCGCCGAAAAGAAGCTGGCTGGCGCCGCCAAGAACAGCTTCATCAAGAAGTGCGAGAAGGACGCGGGCGGTGCGGGCCCAGCCTGTGCTGCCAAGGCCGTGGACAAGAACGGCAAGGCCCTGGCTGGTGCCGCCAAGAACAGCTTCATCAAGAAGTGCGAAAAAGAAGCCGCTGTGGCCAAGTGAGCCCCGGCCCACGGCCGAACCAGCGAGCCGCCTTCGGGCGGCTTTTTGCTGCCCGGGCCTGGGCCCACAAGCGCTCAGCGCGTGCCCACCCCGCGCGCCAGCATCGCCCCCAGCAGGGGCAAGACCAAGAGCAAGTGCGCTTGCACCATGATCCAGCGCCGCACCTGGCGCACCTCGGCCGCATCGGGCAACGCGCCCGTGGCCTGCACAGCCTTGCGCCAGCGGATGAAGGCGAAGGTCGGCTTGAGCGACAACAACCCGATCACCACGAACACCCCCAGCTTGGCGTGCAGCACGGGTTGGTGCCAGTACCAGCCCATGCCCTTCATGCCCCAGTGCGTGCGCGCCAGGCCGGTGACCAGCACCAGGATGGCGGCACCCAGGTAGATCAGGTCCAGCCGCGCCAAACGGTGCACCACGGCCGCGTTCAGCCACTCCGCGCGGCACAACGCCGCCTCGCTCGTCAGGAAGACGATGAGGCTGAAGATGGCGATGTAGTGGGCGTAAGCCAGCAGGGTTTCTTGCAGCATGGCCGCATCATGCCCCAAGCGGGTCAGAGGCCCGCGGCACGGCGCCAGTAAGCGGCATCGCCGTACGTGGCCTTGATGAAATCGATCCACAGGCTCAAGCGCAGCGGCAGGTGCTTGCGCTGCGGGAAGACGGCGTAGATGCCGTTGGGCGGCGCCGCGAATTCGTCGAGCACGCTCACCAGCCGGCCGGCGCGCACATCGGCCTCGACCTCCCACCACGAGCGCCAGGCCAGGCCCAGACCCTCCAGGCACCTGGCGTGCAGCACCTGGCCGTCGGAGCAGTCCAGCCGGGGCGCGGGCCGCACGTGCACCACCTGGCCATCGACCGTGAAGGCCCAGCCGCGCGTCTGGCCAGCCTCGGAGCTCAAGGCCAGACAGGCGTGGCGAACGATCTCGGACGGGTGCGCGGGCATGCCACGGGCCGCCACGTAGGCCGGGCTGGCCACGCACAGGCGGCGGTTGTCGGCCAGGCGCACGCTGATGAGGCTGGAGTCGGGCAGGTCGCCCACGCGCACGGCGCAGTCGAAACCTTCGTTGACCAGGTCCACCATGCGGTCCGAGAGGTTCAGGGACACCGACACCTCCGGGTGCTGGGCCGCGAAACGCGGCACCAGGGGCGCCACGTGCCGACGCCCGAAACCCGCTGGCGCGGTGATGCGCAGGTGCCCGCTGGCCTTCAGGCCACCGGCGCTGACGCTGGCTTCGGCGCTGGCCAGGTCGGACAGCAGGCGCTGGGCGTCCTCCAGGAAGGCCGTGCCCTCGTGCGTCAGGGTGATGCGCCGCGTGGTGCGCACCAGCAGCTTGACGCCCAGGCGCTCTTCCAAGGCGTCGATGCGCCGCCCCACGACCGCCGGTGCCACGCCCTCGGCGGCCGCGGCGGCGGTCAGGCTGCCGCGCACGGCCACGCCGACGAAGGATTCAATCTGCTTGAGTCGGTCCATGGCTTTCCATCGCGGGTCGAACAGGGCAAGATCACGCCCGGCACCGCCACCACCCGGGCGAACCATGGTGGGCAGCACCGCGGCAAAACACAAGCGCATCGCCATCAGGACATGCCCCCGGCTGGCGCCGACTTTAACTCTCAGGTCATGAATCAATGACTTTTTAAGATCTTAATGTCGCGATTGGTATCGAATAAACTGCCGCCATCGCATCTGTTTCCTGACTTCCGAAGGGTTTCCATGACCGCACGCACCACCGTCCACGGCCTGCAAGTCGCCACCGAGCTGTTCCGTTTCGTCGAAGACAAGGTGCTGCCAG
>CAIQIL010000335.1 GCA_903871865.1 uncultured Burkholderiales bacterium | reverse complement strand
TCCATGCCCCTTCGCGCTGTGAACTGCTTTTCTCGCAGTGGCTCATGTGTGGCTCATGTGCGGCTCATGTGTGGTGCAACCGCTTGCCGCCCGCCAGCTTGTGCAACACGCCGACCAGGGTGTCGATCTCGGCGCAGGTGTTGTAGAACGCCAGCGACGGACGCACCGTGGCTTCCAGCCCAAAGCGGCGCAGGATGGGCTGCGCGCAGTGGTGGCCCGAGCGCACCGCGATGCCTTCCTTGTTCAAGGCCGCACCGACCTCTTCGGTCTGGTAGTCCTGCAAGGTGAAGGACAGCACCGCCGCCTTGTCAGGCGCCGTGCCGATCAGCTTCAGCCCTGGCACGTCCTTGAGCAAGCGCGTGGCATACAGCAGCAACTGGTGCTCGTAGGCGCCAATGTGGTCGATGCCCAGCCTCTGCACATAGTCGATGGCGGCACCCAGGCCGACCGCGTCAGCGATGTTGCCCGTGCCGGCTTCGAAGCGGCTCGGGGCATCGTGGTACTCGGTGTGCTCGAAGGTCACGTCCTTGATCATGTTGCCGCCACCTTGCCAGGGTGGTGTTTCATTGAGGATGGCCTCCTTGCCGTACAGCACGCCGATGCCGGTGGGCCCGAACACCTTGTGCCCCGAGAACACGAACCAGTCGCAGTCCAGGTCGATCACGTCGGCGCGCATGTGCGAGACCGACTGCGCCCCGTCCACCAGCACCTTGGCGCCCGCACTGTGCGCCATCGCCACGATCTGCTTGGCCGGCGTGACCGTGCCCAGCGCGTTCGACACCTGCGTGAACGACACCAGCTTCGTGCGCGGCCCCAGCAGCTTGGCGTACTCGTCGAGCAAGACCTGGCCATCGTCGTCCACCGGGATCACGCGCAGCTTCGCCCCCGTGGCCGCACACAGCTGCTGCCAGGGCACGATGTTGGCGTGGTGCTCCAGGTGGCTGACGATGACCTCGTCGCCGGCACGCAGGTTCGCTTGGCCCCAGCTCTTGGCCACCAGGTTGATGGCCTCGGTGGTGCCCCGCACGAACACGACCTCGTTCGTCGAGCGCGCGTTCAGGAAGCCGCGGCACTTCTCGCGCGCCGCCTCGTAGGCATCCGTGGCGCGGGCGGCGAGCTCGTGCGCCGCGCGGTGGATGTTCGAGTTCTCATGCGCATAGAAGTACGCGATGCGGTCGATCACCGATTGCGGCTTGTGCGTGGTCGCGGCGTTGTCCAGCCAGATCAGCGGGCGGCCGTTGACGCGCTCTTGCAGCACGGGGAAATCGCGCCGAACGAGGTTGACGTCAAAAGGCGGAGCAAAGCCCTGAGCCTGGGGCGACAGCGGACGCGCCAATTGCCCAGATACCTGCCCTGGCACGTGCAGGCCCGGAGGCTGCCCGCCCGCACCACCCAGCCCGTTGAAGCCCGCGTCCAGGAAGTAGAACGATGGGCCTGCGCCGGTGGCGGGCAGCGCCGCAGAGCGATCAGGCGAGCGCAGCGCGAGCACATCGCGCAAGGCCGTGTCCGAAGGCAGGCCCCAGTCCAAGGGGTTCAGCGTCAGGATGGGTTGCACGCCTGCCGTGCGCGACGCCGGGTTGGTGTCCGGCACGTCGAGGGGGTGAGCGGCCGTGGGCGAGCTCAGGTGCGACAGACCCGCTGGCAAGCCAGTTGGCGAGCCAGCAGGTGCCGCCAGCCCGCTCGGTGCCGAGCCAGGCAGCGCCGAGAAAAACTGGTTGGCCAACTGGGCCAGGGCTTGCGCATCCGGGGAGCCCAGCATGAACTGGTATTGGGCGCGCGCGACCCGATCCTCGATGGTCAAATCCTGCACCGGTTGCAGGTAGAGGACGATGCCGGGTACACGTTTGGCTGCTTCGGCCAGGCGACGCATGACCATGGCCGCGGATTCGTGCCGCTGCGCCAGCGGCT
>CAIQIL010000334.1 GCA_903871865.1 uncultured Burkholderiales bacterium | reverse complement strand
GAGCGCAAGGACGTCCGCGCCGACAAGGCCGACCTCCACGCCGACCGCCACGAGCGCCGCGCCGATGTCCGCGAGCGCCGCGAAGAACGCCGCGAACGCCGCCGCGAGGCCCACGAGCACGGCCACCCGGCCGCTTCTGCCGCCAAGTGAGCTGGAGGTCGGCGCAGGCGAAGGATGCGGCACAGGCACAATGACGGCCTTGCCGCACCCCCAGCCGCTCCTGCCGCCCCTGCCGCTGCCTCCATGCCCTGGTCCCCGCTGAACCGATCCTCCGGCCGCCTCCTCGACCGCCTGCGCCCCCACCGCCAGGCGGTCGTTTTGCTGGCCGATGCCGTGCTCATCCTGCTGGCCTGGCACCTCACCTACCTCTTCCGCATGGGGGTGGAGCGCTGGTTGCACGAGCGCCCCTCCTACGACTGGGCCGTGCTGCTGGGCGTCATCAGCGTCTACAGCGTGGTGTCCTGGGCCCTGGGCGTGCCGCGTGCCAGCTGGCGCTACATCAGCTTCCACGACATCAGCCGCCTGGGCTGGGTTTGCCTGGGCGCCGGCCTGGCCAGTGCCGTCACCGTGCTCATGGCCCAGCTCGTCGAGGTGCCGCGCGCCGTGCTGGCCCTGCACCCGCTGTTCACGCTGACCCTGCTGGCGATCGCGCGCATGGCCGTGCGCATGCGCAGCGAATCCTCCCGGGCGCGCCGGGCCGGGCGCTCGCCCACCGGCCAGCACGCGCTGGTGCTGGGCGCGGGTGCCGCGGCCAAGCTGCTGATCGCGGGCATCCAGCACCGCGGCTGGACCGTGGTGGGCCTGCTCGATGACGACACCCGCAAGCACGGCGCCACCATCTCCGGTGTGGCCGTGTGGGGCGGGCTGGACCTCCTGAGCCGTCCCGATGCCCTGGCCGACACCCTGGCCGACGTCACCCACCTCATCCTGGCCATGCCCTCGGCCACGCTCGACCAGCGCAAGCGTGCGCTCGACCTGGCTGCGGCCACCGGCCTGCCGGTCGTCACCGTGCCGACCGCCGACGAGCTGCGCGAAGGCCGCTCGCGCATCGACCGCGTGCGCGACATCGAACCCGAAGACGTGCTCGGCCGCCAGGCCGTCAAGCTCGACGAAAGCGCCGTCTCGGCCCTGATCAGTGGCCAGACGGTGTTCGTCACCGGCGCGGGTGGCTCGATCGGCTCGGAGCTGTGCCGCCAGATCGCCCGCTTCGGCCCCAGCCGCCTCGTGCTGTTCGAGCTCAGCGAGTTCGCGCTCTACCAGGTCGAACAGGACCTGAGCGAGCATTTCCCCCACCTGCCTCTGGTGCGCCTGGTGGGCGACGTCAAGGACCTCGGCGCCCTGCGCCGCGCCATGGCCCAGCACCGCCCCGACCTCGTCTTCCACGCCGCCGCCTACAAGCACGTGCCGCTGATGGAAGACGACAACGCCTGGGTCGCGCTGCGCAACAACACCTTGGGCACCTACCTGACGGCGCAGGCCGCGGCCGAGCATGGCGTCCAACGCTTCGTGCTCATCTCCACCGACAAGGCCGTCAACCCGACCAACGTCATGGGCGCCACCAAACGCGCCGCCGAAATGGTCGTCTCGCACTGGGCGGCGCAGGTGCCATCCACCCGCTTCATGGCCGTGCGTTTCGGCAACGTGCTGGGCTCGAGCGGCAGCGTCATCCCCAAGTTCAAGGAACAGATCGCCAAGGGCGGGCCGGTCACCGTCACCCACCCCGAGATCACCCGCTACTTCATGACCATCCCCGAAGCCGCTCAGCTGGTGCTGCAGGCCGCCGCGCTGGCCGACTCGGGCCAGGTCTTCGTGATGGACATGGGCCAGTCGGTGAAGATCGCCGACCTGGCGCGCGAGCTCATCCGCCTGAGCGGCCACACCGAGGCCGAGATCCCCATCGTCTTCAGCGGCTTGCGCCCCGGCGAGAAGCTTTACGAAGAATTGCTCGCCGACGCCGACACCACTTTGCCGACCCCGCACCCGCGCCTGCGCCTGGCCCGACTGCGTGGTGGGGCGCGTGGCGAACTGCCCCCCGACTGGATCGCCCAGATGCTGGCCCTGGCCGAGGACGAAGCCGCCTGCACGCCCGCCACGCTGCGCGCGCGCCTGCACGGGCTGGTGCCGGAATATGCGCCGAGGTGAGCACGCCGCCGCGGCAGAGCGCCGTCTGTTTCGCGCGACTGCGGCGACACAAGCGCGCTTCAATCCACACATCTGCGGGCAAGTTCTGCCCTTATTGCCCAGTGAGGGCACTTGCCGCGCCCTATACTGACCGCACACCACGAGAAACTGGGCCCGCTGCGCATCCCGCGCCTGCGCCCCGGGTCGAACACGGGCTGATATTGCCATGACCTCCAAATTGAAAATTGCTGGCTGGGTTGCGCTGGGTGCGCTGGCCGGTGGCCTGACCACCCTGCAATTCGGCGCCACCGCGCGCAATGCCGTGGCCCCGCTGCCACTGGAAGAAATGCAGCAGCTCGCTGCGGTCTTCGGCATGATCAAGACCGATTACGTCGAGCCGGTCGATGAAAAGAAACTCTTCAGCGACGCCATCGGCGGCATGGTCGCGGGCCTCGACCCCCATTCCGTGTATTTCGACAAAACCACCTTCAAGGAATTCCGCGAAGGCACCACCGGCAAATTCGTCGGCGTGGGCATCGAAATCGGCATGGAAGACGGCCTCGTCAAAGTGGTGTCGCCCATCGAAGGCTCGCCCGCCTTCCGCGCGGGCCTGAAAACCGGCGACCTGATCACCAAGATCGACGACACCTTCGTCAAGGGCCTGACCATGGACCAGGCCGTCAAGCGCATGCGCGGCGAGCCCAACACCAAGGTCGTCCTCACCATCTTCCGCAAGCTCGAAAACCGCAGCTTCCCCGTGACCATCGTGCGCGAGGAAATCCGCGTGCAAAGCGTGCGCGCCAAGGTGATCGAGCCCGGCTACGGTTGGGTCCGCATCAGCCAGTTCCAGGACCGCACCGTCGAAGACTTCGTCGCCAAGGTCGAGAAGCTCTACAAGGACGACCCCAAGCTCAAGGGCCTGGTGCTCGACTTGCGCAACGACCCGGGTGGCCTGCTCGAAGGCGCCATCGCCGTGTC
>CAIQIL010000333.1 GCA_903871865.1 uncultured Burkholderiales bacterium | reverse complement strand
GAGGCGAGGTTTTCGAATTTGGTGTATTCACGCAGGAAAGCCAGTTCGAATTCGCCGGTGGGGCCGTTGCGCTGTTTGGCGATCAGGATTTTCGCTTTGCCGTGATTGTCCAGGTCCTGGGGTTTGTAGACTTCTTCGCGATAAATAAACGCCACCATGTCGGCGTCCTGCTCGATGGCGCCGGACTCGCGCAGGTCGGACATCATGGGGCGCTTGTCGGGGCGCGTTTCCACCGAGCGGTTGAGCTGCGACAGCGCGATCACCGGGCACTGCAGTTCCTTGGCCAAGGCCTTCAGGCCCCGCGAGATTTCACCGATCACGGTGGCGCGGTTTTCTTCGTTGCTGCCCGAGCCACTCATCAGCTGCAGGTAGTCCACGATGATCAGGCCGAGCGTGCCACCGAACTGGCGGGCCAGCCGGCGCGAACGGGCGCGCAACTCGTTGGGTGAGAGGCCCGGCGTTTCGTCGATGAAGACGTTGGCGTGGCGCAGCTTTTCCACCGTCTCGCTGAGGCGGCCCCATTCGTCGTCGGACAGGCGCCCGGTGCGCAGGTTCTGCTGGTTGATGCGGCCGATCGAGCCGACCATCCGCAAGGCCAGCTGAGAGGCGCCCATTTCCATGGAGAACACCGCCACCGGCAGGCCCTCGTTGACGGCCACGTTCTCACCGATGTTCAGCGCGAAGGCGGTTTTGCCCATCGAAGGGCGTGCGGCCAGGATGATGAGGTCGCCCTTTTGCAGGCCGGCCGTCATCTTGTCCATGTCGATGAATCCTGTGCGCACGCCGGTGACATCCTCGGCGCCGTTGTCGGCCAGTTCCTGCACGCGGTCCAGCAGGTCCACCACCAGGCCGTCCATGGCGAAGAAGCCCTGCTTGTTGCGGCTGCCTTCCTCGCCGATCTTCATGATCTTGGCTTCGGCCTCGTCGAGGATGTCCGACACCGACTTGCCCTGCGGGCTGAAGGCGTTGGTGGCGATCTCGTCGGAGGCCGTCACCAGCTTGCGCAGCACCGCGCGCTCTCGCACGATCTCGGCGTAGCGGCGCATGTTGGCCGCGCTCGGCACCGACTGGGCCAGCGCGTTGAGGTAGGTCAGCCCGCCCACGTCCTGCGCCTTGCCTTGCATTTGCAGCTGCTCGAACACCGTGATGACGTCGGCCGGCTTGGAGCCGGACACCAGCTGCTGGATGGCCGCGAAAATGAGCTGGTGCTCGTAGCGGTAGAAGTCGCTCTCGTTGAGCAGGTCGGCGGCGCGGTCCCAGGCGCTGTTGTCCAGCAGGAGGCCGCCCAGCACGCTTTGCTCGCCCTCGATGGAGTGCGGCGGCACGCGCAGGCGCGCGATCTCATCGCTGCTCGGCGCATCGCCAGGGTTCTTGAAAGACGAGGGGGTGGGGAAGACTGCGGCCATGGGTCGATGATACGGTCGTTTGCTGTGTCAGCCTGTGGATAAAGCTGTGGGCAGCCTTGGGAAATGCAGGGGACTTCCTGGGGACGGCGGTGGACAAGTCTGCCGCCCTTCATCGGGACACCCGGAAACGACAAAGCCGGCTTGCGCCGGCTTTGTGAGACTGCCCGCATGGGGCGCGTGCGCACCCCTTGCAGGCGACCGATCTGGAAAGATCAGTCGTTGGCAGCGACGACAGCGATGGTGACGTCCACCACCACGTCGGTGTGCAGGGACACCGACACGGCGTGCTCGCCCACGGTCTTCAGCGGGCCGTTGGGCAGGCGAACCTGCTGCTTGGCCACATCGAAGCCAGCAGCCTTCAGGCCGTCGGCGATGTCGTGGTTGGTGACCGAACCGAACAGGCGGCCGTCCACGCCAGCCTTCTGGCTGACGGTGATGGTCTTGCCGGTGAGCTTGTCGCCCACGGCTTGTGCGGCGGCCAGCTTCTCGGCGGAAGCCTTTTCCAGCTCGGCGCGGCGAGCTTCGAATTCGGCGACGGCCTTTTCGGTGGCGCGGCGGGCTTGACCGGTCGGGATCAGGAAGTTACGGGCGTAGCCGTCCTTGACCTTGACCACATCACCCAGGTTGCCCAGGTTGGCGACTTTTTCGAGGAGGATGATTTGCATGACAGAGAACTCCTTAGACGCGGTGCTGGTCGCTGTAAGGCAGCAGCGCCAGGAAGCGGGCGCGCTTGATGGCGGTGGTCAGCTGACGCTGGTAGATCGCGCGGGTGCCGGTCAGGCGTGCGGGGATGATCTTGCCGTTTTCAGCGATGAAATCGCGCAGGGTGTCAACGTCCTTGTAGTCGATCTGTTCGACGTTGGCGACGGTGAAGCGGCAGAAGCGCTTGCGGCGGAACAGCAGGGACTGCGTGTTGCGCTTGCCCTTGCGGTCTTTGGAGAACTTGCCGTTCTTGGAGCGGGGAGCAACCATGTTGACCTCTCAATTATCCGTTGAATGTGTTTGAACGATGTCGGTGAGTTCGGTGATGTGCAGCAGCACGCCCCGTCCGTGACGCGGAGCCCCCAGGAAACCGGCGAGCCCGAAAGCTTCACCGATGGCCTGCTTGTTCAGCCGATCTGCGATCGGACCGATGGCCACGGCCTTGATGTCCAGCTTGACCTTGCGGCTTTGCTGGTTCTCGCTCACCATGGATTCGTGCTGAAGCACGAGGTCCAGGGCGGGCAGGCCGGCGGGGGTGTATCTCAGCGCCTTGCGCTCGATGATCTGGGCGGACAGCAGAACCTGGTTCATGCTGGGGTGACCGCGTTCAGTTCAGCGTGCGCTGACGGGTGCAGCCTGGCAGCCTTGCGGCTGGCATCAGGCAGCGGCGGGCTCCTGCTGGGCCTTGCGGGCCTCTTCACGCTCAACCTGCTTCATCATCACGGAAGGAGCGGTCTCGGCCTTGTCCTTCAGCACGGTCAGGTGACGCAGCACGGCGTCGTTGAACTTGAAGCCGGTT
>CAIQIL010000332.1 GCA_903871865.1 uncultured Burkholderiales bacterium | reverse complement strand
GCCGCCGTTGACCTGCGCGGCAGGTTCGCGTTCGCGGTGGACCAACTCAGTCCGGCCCTGCGTCAGTTGCACGAGCGCCTGGCGGCCCCGCATGCGGCCAGCGCACAGCCCGAAGTCGCCCTGCTGTCCACCTGCAA
The DNA here is from genome assembly GCA_903871865.1 of uncultured Burkholderiales bacterium. Taxonomy (GTDB): domain Bacteria; phylum Pseudomonadota; class Gammaproteobacteria; order Burkholderiales; family Burkholderiaceae_C; genus Aquabacterium. The sequence goes on along the minus strand of CAIQIL010000332.1, from coordinate 1,443 downwards.
CCGCACCGAGCTGTACTGCGCGCCGGGCGGCCTGGGCGCCTCGGCCGGGGCCGTGCGCCACGCCGCCATCGAGTGGCTGGCACACGTCGGCCAGGTCAGCCAGGAAGAATTGCTGCGCCACACCTACCTGCTGGAAGATGGGCAAGCGGCCCGCCACGCCTTCCGCGTCGCCAGCGGCCTGGATTCCATGGTGCTGGGCGAGCCGCAAATCCTCGGTCAGATGAAGCAGGCCGTGCGCGAGGCCGACACCGCCGGCACCCTGGGCACCACCCTGCACCAGCTCTTCCAGCGCGGCTTCGCTGTGGCCAAGGAGGTGCGCACCTCCACCGAAATCGGCGCGCACTCCATCAGCATGGCCGCTGCCGCCGTGCGCCTGGCCGGCGAACTCTTCGAAGACCTGGGCCGCACCCGCGTGCTCTTCGTGGGCGCCGGCGAGATGATCGAGCTCACCGCCACGCACTTCGCCGCCCGCACGCCGCGCGCCATGGCCGTGGCCAACCGCACCCTGGAGCGCGGCGAGAAGCTCGCCACCCACCTCGGCGCCCAGGCCATCCGCCTGGCCGACTTGCCCGACCGCCTGCACGAGTTCGACATCGTCGTCTCCTGCACCGCCAGCACCCTGCCCATCATCGGCCTGGGCGCGGTCGAGCGCGCGCTCAAGGCCCGCAAGCGCCGCCCCATGTTCATGGTGGACCTGGCCGTGCCGCGCGACATCGAACCCGAAGTGGCGCGCCTGGGCGACGTCTACCTCTACACCGTCGATGACCTCTCCGCCCTGGTGCAAACCGCCAGCGAGAAGCGCCAGGCCGCCGTCGCCCAGGCCGAAGCCATCATCGAAACCGGCGTGCAAGGCTTCGTGAGCTGGCTGGACCAGCGCACCACCGTGCCCCTCATCCAGGCCCTGCACACCCAGGCCGACGCCTGGCGCGCCACCGAAATCGCCCGCGCCCGCAAGCTGCTGGCCAAAGGCGAAGACGTCGAAGCCGTGCTGGACGCCCTCTCGCGCGGCCTCACGCAAAAGATGCTGCACGGCGCCCTGGCCGAGCTGCACAGCGCCGACACCCGCCACCGCCCGCAGGTGGCCGCCTCGCTGTCGCGCCTCTTCCTGCGCGGTGACCTGACGCCCGCACGTGCAGGCACAGGCGCAGGCACAAGCGCCGCCCCCCGCGCCACACCCGGCCAGCCCGAGCACTCGCGCCACGCCGATCCCGCAGACCCCGAGGACCTCGCGTGAGCCTGCAGCTCGCGCCCGCCCTGGCTTCATCGCTCGACCGCCTGGCCCGCCGCCTGCAAGAGCTCGACGCGGCCCTGTCCGACCCCGCCATCGCCGCCGACAACCGGCGCTTCCGCGAGCTCTCGCGCGAACACGCCGAGGTCAGCGAAGTCTGTGAACTCGCGCGCCGCCACACCCAGCGCGACGCCGACCTGGCCACCGCCCGCCAG
>CAIQIL010000331.1 GCA_903871865.1 uncultured Burkholderiales bacterium | reverse complement strand
CCTTCGAGGGCGTGCCCACCGGCGCGCTCATGGGCATGTGGGGTCGGCCCGTGCGCATCCACTTCCGCTTCTACACGCACCGCCACGAGCAACGCGGCGCCGTCATCGTGGTGCCGGGTTTCACCGAGGGCCTGTCGGTGTACCAGGAGGTGATCCACGACCTGCTGCGCAATGGCTACTCGGTGTACATCCACGACCACCGCGGCCAGGGCTTTTCCAGCCGCCTGCTCAGCGGCGAGGACCAGGCCGACAAGGGCCATGTGGACCGTTTCGACCGTCTCGTGGCCGACTTCGAACACTTCACGGCCCTGGTCCAGCAAGCCCGTGCGGCCGACCCCCTCCAGGCGCAACGGCCCGTGTTCCTGCTGGCCCACTCCATGGGCGGCGCGGTGGTGGCCCTGCACCTGGCCCGCCGAGGCCTTGACACGCCCTTCGCCGCGGCGGCCCTGGTCACCCCCATGTTCGAGCCCACGGTGGCACCGCGCGATGCCCCCCAACACCCAGCCGCTTGGGCCGACCGCCAGCTGCGCCAGTGGTGCCACAGCGGCGCGTTCGGCCTGCCTGTCAGCCTGCCGTGGTTGTCTGCGAAACGCGTGCGCGGCCAGGGCTTTGCGGCCGACCTCGCCGCCTTCGAGGCCTTGCCAGACCCGGCCACCGCGGCCTTGACGCACAGCGTGGCGCGCCACCGCATGCGCTGGCTCAACCGCGCGGGCCGTTGCGAAGGTCCCGATTGCGGCCATGGCGATGCCCGTGTGGCCGGGCCGACGCTGCAGTGGGTGGACCAGGCCTGCGCCGGTGCCGCCGAGGCCCGCGGGGCGGGTGCGGCCGGCATCGCGGTGCCTGTGCTGGTGCTGCAGGGCGGCGAAGACGTGGTGGTCGAGCCCGAAGCCCAGCAGCTGTTCTGCGAGAACGTCAACGCGGCTCGCCAAGCCTCCTCAGGCGGCCACTGCACCGGCCTGCGCCTGCGCGAGGCACGCCACGGTTTGCTGGTGGAGGCCGACCGCCTGCGCCAGCCGGCCCTGGTGCGGGTGCTGTCTTTCTGGGACGAGGCGGTGCGGCGCGCGCCTTGAGGGCGGGTGTGCGGCGCCTCAGATCACCTCACCTCATGTCACCTCACCTCACTTGACACGCTGCCCCTGGGCGTTGACGACGGCTTCGCCGTCTTCCTTGCTGAAAGCGCCTTGCTGCGGCTGCGGCAGGATGTCGAGCACCAGCTCCGAGGGGCGGCACAGGCGCGTGCCCTGGGCCGTCACCACGATGGGGCGGTTGATCAGGGCCGGGTGCTGCACCATGACGTCCAGCAACTGGTCGTCGGTCCAGTGGGGCTCGGCCAGCTTCAGCGCGTCGTACAGCTCGCCCTTGTCGCGCATGGTCTCGCGCGGCGTCAGGCCGCAATCGCGCACCAGCGCGGCCAGCGCGTCCCGGCTGGGCGGCGTTTCCAGGTAGAGCACCACTTCGGGCTCGATGCCGGCATTGCGGATCAGGGCCAGGGTGTTGCGCGAGGTGCCGCACTGCGGATTGTGGAAAATTTTGACGTGGTCCATGCCGGGAGTGTGCCCCGATCCGCCGCCCCTTGAAACTTTCGAAGCCGTCCCTATAATCATTAGCACTCGCATGGGGTGAGTGCCAGCACAGCCTGAAGCCACCCCTTGCGCCACCTTCCCGATGCCGATGTGAGCAATCACTCACTCGGAAACACCGTCCAACCGTTGTCTCTCTAGATTGGAGAACCCATGAAACTGCGTCCTCTGCACGATCGCGTGATCGTCAAGCGCCTGGAACAAGAAACCAAGACCGCTTCGGGCATCTTCATCCCTGACGCTGCTGCCGAGAAGCCGGACCAAGGCGAAGTGCTCGCCGTCGGTCCTGGCAAGCGCAATGACAAGGGCGACTTCATCGCTCTGAATGTCGCCGTGGGCGACCGCGTCCTGTTCGGCAAGTACTCGGGCCAGACCGTCAAGGTCGATGGCGACGAGCTGCTGGTCATGCGCGAAGAAGACCTGTTCGCCGTCGTCGCCAAGTGATCGGCTGACACAGCGATCACCGCCTCAGGCAACCCCCCACATCACTGAATTCGGAGAATCCACATGGCAGCAAAAGACGTTGTGTTCGGCGCAGATGCCCGTCACCGCATGGTTGAAGGCGTGAACATCCTGGCCAACGCGGTCAAGGTCACCCTGGGTCCCAAGGGTCGCAACGTGGTGCTGGAGCGCTCGTTCGGCGCCCCCACCGTGACCAAGGACGGCGTGTCCGTGGCCAAGGAAATCGAGCTGAAGGACAAGCTGCAGAACATGGGCGCCCAGATGGTCAAGGAAGTCGCTTCCAAGACCTCGGACAACGCCGGTGACGGCACCACCACCGCCACCGTGCTGGCCCAGGCCATCGTGCGCGAAGGCATGAAGTACGTGGCCGCCGGCATGAACCCGATGGACCTGAAGCGCGGCATCGACAAGGCCGTCCTCGTGGCCGTCGAGCACATCAAGGCGACCTCCAAGAAGGTCTCGGACAACTCCGAGATCGCCCAGGTCGGCACCATCTCCGCCAATGGCGACGCCGAGATCGGCGACATGATCGCCAAGGCCATGGCCAAGGTCGGCAATGAAGGCGTGATCACGGT
>CAIQIL010000330.1 GCA_903871865.1 uncultured Burkholderiales bacterium | reverse complement strand
GGTCACCAGCATGGCCCCGATTGCGGACATGACCACGGCCACGCCCACGGCGAGCACTGCGATCACCCGCACCACCATGCGCACGACGACGACGTGAAGTCCTTCGTGTACAAGTCGGCCAAACCGTTTGACGCCACCAAGCTGGAAGATTTCCTGGGCTCGATGGTGCAGATTTACGGCCCGCGCATGCTGCGCTACAAGGGCGTGCTGCACGTCAAGGGCATGGACCGCAAAGTGGTGTTCCAGGGCGTGCACCAGCTCATGGGCAGCGACATGGGTCCCAAATGGGCCGCTGGCGAAACCAAGGTCAGCAAGCTGGTGTTCATTGGCATCGAGCTGCCGCAAGACCTCTTCCAGGCCGGCCTGGATCAATGTCTGGCCTGATCCAAGGGATATTCTGATGAGAACCGCCTCGAAGCATGGCTACAATCCGCGCGCTTCCTGGCCGGCCCAGCAACTGGCCGGGGAGTGGCTTCGAATGTGAGCAAGGCGGTGACCAGGAACGGGTCGTCGCCCTTGCTGATCGTGCCCAAGTCCTTGGATCACGCAATGAGGGAAGGAAGATCCTGTGACGAAATCCACCGCCGCGTCGTCCAAGTCGGCCGCAGCCAAAACCGCCAAACCGGCCGCCAAACCGGCCAAACCGGTTGCCCAATCGACCGCTGAACCTGTCGCGAAATCTGCCGGCAAGACAGCGCCCTCCCCTCTTCCCGCTCAAGCCAAGGTCGCCAAGGCCGAAGCTGACACCAAGGGCGCCTCGGCACCCTCGGGACGTTCGCCCTCCAAGACCTCCAGTACCGCACCCGACAACATGCCTTCTCCTGCCACCAAGGTTGATCCCAAACTCGCCAACGCCTGGAAAAACAAAGCCGGCCGCGAACTGACCGAAGCCGAGCTCCTGGCCATGCCCGAAGCGGAGTACATGAGCGACAAGCAACTGGACTTCTTCCGCCACATCCTGGAAGTCCAGAAGGAAGATCTGCTGTCCAACGCCGGCGAAACGACCGAGCACCTGCGCGAAGACACCTCCATCGTCCCCGATCCGGCCGACCGCGCCACCATCGAGGAAGAGCACGCCCTGGAGCTGCGCACCCGCGACCGCGAACGCAAGCTGCTGAAGAAAATCTCGCAAGCCTTGGTCCGCATCGACTCGGGCGAGTACGGCTTCTGCGACGAAACCGGCGAGCCCATCGGCCTCGGCCGCCTGCTGGCCCGTCCGACCGCCACGCTGTCGCTGGAAGCCCAGCAGCGCCGCGAGCTCAAGCAAAAGATGTTCGGGGACTGAGCCCCAGGCCACGAGCAAGGCATGAGCAAGGACTCCGGCAGCTTCCTGCGCAAGGTTGTGCGCTTCGTCGCCAATCCCACCACGGATTGGTCGGAGCTGGACGCGCCCAACTCGGACGCTGGCGAGAGCGAGTACGCCAAGACCGAGATCAAGGCGATGATCGAGCGCAAGCGGCGCAACGACTTCGTGCGCAAGCGCGAACTCGACATGCTGCGCAAGATACGCCGCGAAGGCCTGAGCCCCGACCAGGCTTTGCTGCTGGGCAGCGCGTCCAACCTGGATCCCGACTCCCGCCCGCAAAGCGGCACGCGCTCGGACAGCACCGTCAAGGCCAAGATCGACGAGATCGAGCTGCAGATGGTCGGCCAGGGCATGCGGCCTGCCGCACAGCCATCCCAGACGGGGCAGTTGTCCACCCTGCCGGGTACCCTCTCGGACATGCCACCCACGGCCCCTGCGACGCTGGCTCTGGCGCCCACGCTCGACGACGTGCCGGAGGTTTCCCAAGCGGTGGTACAAGCCGCGCGCAGTTCGGCACCGCGCATGCCTGGGCAAGACGCCCAGCCCTCGCCAAGCCCAGCCTCCGGCCTGCCGGCCGGCGTGCAAGTGGTGGAGATGGCCCACGACCCCGAACTGGACGAGGCCGTGATCGCGTTCGCGAACGCCGACTTCGACCAGTGCGAGGCCTGCCTGATGGCCTTGGTGCACCCGGGCGCCAGCCGCCACCACCACATGGAGACCTGGCTGGTCTTGTTCGACCTGTTCCGCGCGCTGGACATGCCGCACAAGTTCGACCAGCTGGCCATCTCGTTCGCGCAGCAGTTCGGCGTGTCGGCGCCCCAGTGGTACTCCCTGCCACGCCGCGTGGCCGAGTTCCTGGAGCGCAAGGGCTCGGCAGCCGCGCCGAGCGCTGCATCACCAGATGCCGAGGCCGGTGCCCACGGCGCCGACCTCGACCACGGCCCTGCCACCGAGCCTGGCGAAGCGCCGCCGGCCCTGCCCGGCTGGGTCGCACCCACGGTGCTGGACCAGGATGCCGTGGCGCAATTGCGCGTGGCCATCCTGCAGCTGCCCCGCCCCTGGCGCATGGATTTCTCGGCGCTGCAACTGATCACGCCCGAGGGGGCGCACCACCTCAGCGGCTTGCTGCAAGCCTGGGCCCGCGAGCCCATGGCCTTGACCTGGGCGGGTGCCGCCCGCCTGCTGGCGCTGCTGGAAGAATCCACCCCGGCAGGCAACCGCGATGCCGACCCGGCGTTCTGGATGCTCCGCCTCGACGTGCTGCGCCTGGTCAACCAACCTGTGGCCTTCGACGAAGTCGCCATCGACTACTGCGTCACGTACGAGCGCTCCCCCCCATCGTGGGAGCCCAGCGCCTGTCTCATCAAGCAGCAGGACGGCGCCGTGAGCGCGCACGCGGGGCCCTTGTCGCACATCAGCGAGGTGACGACCAGTTTCGTGGAGTCGCAGGTGCACCAGGAAGTCGAGTTCGTGCAGATCGCCAACCTGGACCTCTCCGGCCAGTTGGTCGGCGACATCGGCCGCATCCTGCAGCACCTCGATGACCAGCTCGGCGCCAGCATCTCGCTGGACATCGACTGTCGCCACCTGTTGCGGGTGGACTTCATCGCCGCGGGCGACCTGCTCAACTGGGTGCTGGCGCGCCGCGCCGAGGAGCGGCAGGTTCAGTTTGTCAACCCACACCGCCTCGTGGCCCTGTTCTTTGGGGCCATGGGCATCAACGAGCACGCCACCGTCAAGCTGCAGACCGCCTGACCGCAGGCTCCAAGGCCAGCGTCAACAGGCCTTCGAAAATGAGGTTTTCGGCCACCGTGGCCTCGAACTCCTCCACATGGCTCAGGCGTGACACGGCCCCGCCCGACATGATCAGCAAAGGCTCGCGCCCCGTTTGCACGCGCAAACGGCGCAGGCTGCGCTCGATGGCACCCGCAATCGCATCGGTGCCACCGCTCATCAAGGCGTCGCTGGTGTTGGTCGGGAAGTCGCTCACCTCACCGGTGGGCACTTTCAAGCCCGCGGTGCCACTCTCCAGGGCCCGGTACATCAGACCGAAGCCCGGCAGGATCAGCCCACCAAGGAAGCGCCCGCTGGCGTCCACGGCATCGACCGTCACGGCCGTGCCCACCATCACGGCCAGCACCGGCGGGGGGTTCGCCGCATCGTGCTGCACCGCGCGCCTGCGCGCACCGATGATGGCCGCCCAACGGTCCGAGCCCAGCCGCTGCGGGTGCTCGTAGCCATTCACCACCCCGCCAGCCTGGGCGCTGGACGACACCCACCGTGCCTGCAGCCCCCAGCCCTGCATGAGCTGCTCTTCGACGCGGTGCTTGATCGCCTCACCGGCCACCACGCAACCCAGCATGGCGGAGGGGCGGGTCGGCAAGGCACGCCAATGGCGCTGCCAGAGCCCATCGATGTCCTCCAGCACCACGGCGCCATGGGCCAGCAGTTGGGCATCGGGTGTCGGCTCCGCGTACAGGCCCCACTTCAGTCGGGTGTTGCCAATGTCAATGACCAGGAAGGGCATGTCTGAGTCGGGTGTGTCGCCACCCACGGAACCGCAAGGCTTATCATTTTGCTGCAAGAACCACTTGCCACCAGTGATGCGCTTCGGCAACGGTGCGGCGAGCCACGGGAGAATGCACGGGCGATCGGGTCCAGCACTCCCCGAACGCGGGACTGCCACACCACGGCTTTCACGATATGGTGCGCCTCGCACAGCACCTTTCACGGAGTGGTCACGATGCCCTGCTTCCCCCGCCTGCCCTTGTTCCCTTGCCTGGCCGGCCTGCTGCTGGCCCTGGCTTGCCTGGCAGCCACCCCAGCATGGGCCGTGCGCGAGGTGCGCGGCGTCAAGTTCGCCGACAGCAGCCCGCTGGCAGGTCAGGTCCTGCCGCTCAACGGCGCGGGCGTTCGTGTCAAAGTCATCGTGGACGTTTATGCCGCAGGCCT
>CAIQIL010000329.1 GCA_903871865.1 uncultured Burkholderiales bacterium | reverse complement strand
GTCCGAAGCCACCGGCTCCATGGTGGTCGACATTGGTGGCGGCACCACCGAAGTCGGCATCATTTCGCTGGGCGGTATGGTGTACAAAGGTTCGGTGCGCGTCGGTGGTGACAAGTTTGATGAAGCCATCGTCAACTACATACGCCGCAACTACGGCATGCTGATCGGCGAGCCCACGGCCGAAGCCATCAAGAAGCACATCGGTTCGGCCTTCCCGGGCTCCGAGGTCAAGGAGATGGAAGTCAAGGGCCGCAACCTGAGCGAAGGCGTGCCGCGCAGCTTCACGATCTCGTCCAACGAGATCCTCGAAGCCCTGACCGACCCGCTCAACCAGATCGTGTCCGCCGTCAAGAACGCGTTGGAGCAGACCCCGCCCGAACTCGGTGCCGACATCGCCGAGCGCGGCATGATGCTGACCGGTGGTGGCGCCCTGCTGCGCGACCTGGACCGCCTGCTGGCCGAGGAAACCGGCCTGCCCGTGCTGGTGGCCGAAGACCCGCTGACCTGCGTGGTGCGCGGTTGCGGCATGGCCCTGGAGCGCATGGAGCGCCTGGGCAGCATCTTCACGTCGGAATAAGCCTTCAACCCCTTGGCGCGAGCGGGGTGGTGGGCGACCGGCCCATCCCCTGCTTGTGCGGCGTCTGATGCCTCGGAGCTGAACCGCCCACCATGCCTTTGGCCACGCTGGACCGCACCCCGCCCCCCTTCTTCAAGCAGGGGCCGTCGGCCTTCACGCGCCTGATGTTTTTCTCCGCCCTGGCCATCTTCCTGATGGTGGCCGATGCGCGCTGGAACATGACGCAGCCTGTGCGCGCCGCCGTGGCCACCGTGCTCAACCCGGTGCAGCAAGCCTTGCTGGCGCCCTCGCGCGCCTGGGACCAGCTCCTGCATTACTTCGCCGGCATGGACGAGGCCCGCGCCGTGCAGGCCCGTGCGCAGCACCTGGTCACGACCCAGGCCGAGCGCGTGATGCGCATGGAAGAGCTCGCCCGCGAGAACGCCCGCCTGCGCGCCCTGCTGACGCTGCGCCCGCGCATCGAGGTGGCCACGTCCTCGGCCGAAATCCTCTACGACACCCAGGACCCCTTCACCCGCAAGGTCGTGATCGACCATGGCGGCAGCCAGGGCGTGGTGCTGGGCTCGCCCGTGGTCGATGAAACCGGTGTGCTGGGCCAGGTCACGCGCGTTTACCCGCTCACGTCCGAAGTGACCCTGGTGACCGACAAGGACGCGGCCGTGCCCGTGGTCAATGTGCGCACCCAGCAACGCGGTGTGGCTTACGGCACGGCGCAGGCGCGCGGCATGGAGCTGCGCTTCATGGCCGGCAACGCCGATGTGCAGGTGGGCGACACCCTGCAGACCTCCGGCCTCGATGGCGTCTACCCGGCCGGCCTGCCCGTGGCCAAGGTCTCGCAGGTGGACCGCCGCGCCGACTCGGCCTTCGCGCGCATCGGCCTGACCCCTCTGAGCAGCCCCGACAGCACCCGCCATGTGCTGCTGCTGCAGCCCGCCTCCAGCCAGATGCCGGAGCGCCCGGCCGATGCGGCCTCCGGTGCCGCCTCGGCCGCCGAAGACCAGGGCCGCCATGGCAAGGGCGCCCACCATGGTGGCAGCAAGTCGGCCGGTGCGGCATCGGGCGCCACCTCGGCAACCAACTCGGGAGCGCGCCCATGATGCCGCGTGGCAACGAGCTGCTGATGCCGGTCAATCCGGTGTTCATCTGGGTGTCTTTGCTGCTGGCCATGGCGCTCAACATCCTGCCCTGGGGGCGTTGGCCCGGCGTGCCGGATTTCCTGGCCGTGGTCGTGGTGTTCTGGAACGTGCACCAGCCGCGCCGCGTGGGCGTGGGCGCTGCTTTCGTCTTTGGTCTGATCATGGACGTGCACCAGGGCGCGCTGCTCGGTCAGCACGCGCTGTCCTACACCTTGCTGAGCTTCTTCGCCATCACCGTGCACCGCCGCCTGCTGTGGTTCACGGTGGGCTCGCAGGCGGTGCAGATCGTGCCCCTGTTCGTGGCCGCGCACGCCGTGTCCCTGCTGGTGCGCATGGCCGCTGGCGCCAGTTTCCCGGGCTGGAGCCTGATGCTGGCGCCCGTGCTGGAGGCATGGCTGTGGCCAGTGGCCAACTTCATGCTGTTGGCGCCGCAACGCCGTCCGCCCGACCGCGACAAGAACCGGCCGCTGTGAGGCTCAGGCCCACCGCGCAGCACCCGCCATGACCGAGCTCAAGAACCTCGAACAGGAACTCGGACGCTTCCGCGCCCGCCTGTGGGCCGCGGCAGGCTTCGTGCTGTTCTGCTTCGGCCTGCTCGTGGCGCGGCTGCTCTGGTTGCAAGTCGTGCAGTACGACAGCTTTGCGGAGCGGGCAGAGTCCAACCGCATTGCGGTTGTGCCCATC
>CAIQIL010000328.1 GCA_903871865.1 uncultured Burkholderiales bacterium | reverse complement strand
TCATGGGAATGGCCGCAAGCCGATCACCTGGTGCTCACGTTGTCCTTGCCCGCCGGGACTTACGCCACGTCCGTGCTGGACGAAATCCTCCGCACCACCGAGCCTGAGCGGCACACAGAAACCGACCCTGCCGCCATCGAATTGCCCTGAGCGGACAGCCGACGGCGAAGCATGCGATGGGTTAGCATGCGCCGCTCCCACCATGGCATCGGCGCCACCCGCCCCCGGATGAAAACACCTCCCAGATTGCAGTCCCTCGTCGAAGAAGGCTTGATCGACACCGTCGTGCGTCAGCTGATGAGCGGCAAGGAGGCCATGGTGTACGTGGTCCGGCGTGGCGACGAAACGCTGTGCGCCAAGATCTACAAAGAGGCGAGCAACCGCAGCTTCCGGCAGGCGGTCGATTACACCGAGAACCGCAAGACCAAGAACACGCGACAAGCCCGGGCCATGGCCAAAGGCACCCGTTTTGGACGGCAGGCGCAGGAAGCCGCGTGGCAGAGCGCCGAGGTCGATGCCCTTTACCGACTGGCCGCGGCAGGCGTGCGCGTGCCCCAGCCCCACAACTTCCTGGATGGCGTCTTGCTGATGGAGCTGGTGGCCAACGCCGACGGCGATGCGGCGCCACGGCTCAATGACGTGTGCTTCACGGCCGAGGAAGCGCGCGCCCACCATGCGACCTTGTTGACCGAGGTGGTGCGCATGCTGTGTGCCGGGGTCGTGCACGGTGACCTCTCGGAGTTCAACATCCTGCTGGCGCAAGACGGCCCGGTCATCATCGACCTGCCGCAGGCCGTGGATGCGGCCGGCAACAACCACGCCAAGCGCATGCTGCTGCGCGACGTGGGGAACCTGCGCGACTTTTTCGGCGGCTTCGCCCCGGACCTGCTGTCCACGGACTTCGGCCCCGAGATATGGGCGCTGTATGAGCAAGGTGCCTTGACACCCGACACCCCACTGACCGGCCAGTTCAAGCAAGCCGATGGGCCGGTCGACCTGGGTGCGGTGATCCGCGAAATCGACGATGCCCAGGACGAAGAGGCGATGCGGCGCTTGCGGATGCAGCAGTGAATGGCGCACACACTGGAGCACACACGCCATGACCCGCCACACCGCCAGCGCTTCGCGCATGATCCGTTTCAACAAGCCTTACGGTGTGCTCAGCCAGTTCACGGCGGAGGGGGCTTGGCGCGGCCTGAAGGACTTCATCGACCTGCCCGGTGTGTACGTGGCCGGACGGCTGGATGCCGACAGCGAAGGCCTCTTGCTGCTCACGGACGACGGCCAGCTCCAGGCGCGCATCGCCGATCCACGGTTCAAGATGGACAAGACCTATTGGGTCCAAGTCGAAGGCGTGCCGGACGAGACCGCCTTGGCCGCCTTGCGACAGGGCGTCATGCTCAAAGATGGCCTGACCCGGCCCGCGCGCGTCAGGCCGCTGGCAGAGCCGCCGAACCTGTGGGACCGTGACCCGCCCGTGCGCATGCGCAAGTCCATTCCCACCGCCTGGATCGAACTGGTGATCAAAGAGGGGCGCAACCGGCAGGTGCGGCGCATGACGGCCGCCGTGGGCTTTCCGACCTTGCGCCTGATCCGCACGGCCATCGGGCCCTATGGCTTGGAGGGCTTGGCGCCGGGGGTGTGGGTGGATGCCGGGGTCGCATCCAACGGAAAATGCACCTGATCACCCTGTGCCGCTGAAAATTCACGAAAATGGCGCCCGGCTCACCCGGCAGGCATCGGGCGGGCATTTTCCAGCACAGGAGCTGCCCGCCCATGGTTGCCGACCCCAGGCCTGACGAAGCACGGCGCATCGACGCGCTCAGGGCCCTCCAGCTCCTGGACAGCCCGCGGGAGCCCGTCTTCGATGTGATCACGCGCATGGCGGCGCGGCTCTTGCGCACGCCCATCGCCCTGATCTCCCTGGTGGACAGCCACCGGCAGTGGTTCAAATCCAGCGTCGGCATCGACCCCGGCCTGACGCAGACGCCCCGCGAGCTCGCGTTTTGCGCGCACGCGATCCAGTCCACCGAGCCCTTCATCGTGCCGGATGCCAGCCAGGACGCACGCTTTGCCCACAACCCGCTGGTCACGGGCGAGCCCGGCATCCGGGCCTATGCCGGCATCCCTTTGACCAATGCCGAAGGCCTGGCCCTGGGAACGCTGTGCGTGATCGACCACCAGGCGCGCACCTTCACCGGTGCGGAGCTGGACACCCTGCGTGACCTGGTGGAGATGGCGCGCCACGAGATCCTCAGCCGCGAAGCCGCGCTCAAGGCCCGCGCATTGGCTTCGGACGGCGAGGCGGCGCTGACCGACGGCGCCGCGCTGTTCCAGGCGATTTTCGAGCAGGCCGCGGCAGGCATCGCCATGGTCGGGCTGGACGGCGCCTGGCTGCGCTTCAACGCCAAGCTGTGCAGCATCCTGGGCCGCACGCCGCAGAGCCTGCAAGGGGCCACCTTCCAGGACATCACGCACCCCGACGACCTCTCGCTGGACCTCAGCCATGTGCAGGAGCTGATGGACGGCCTGGCCGACCAGTACACGATGGAGAAGCGCTACATCCGCCCCGACGGGGGCGTGGTGTGGGCCAAGCTCACGGTGGCCTTGGTGAGGCGCAACGGCATCCCGCGCTACTTCATCTCTGTCATCGACGACATCTCCGAGCGCAAACGCGCCGAGGCCTCGCTGGCCGGCTTGCGTGCGGACCTGGAGCAGCGCGTGGTCGACCGCACCCGGGACCTGCAGCGCAGCAACGACATGCTCAACGCCGTGCTAGGCAATGCGCTCAACGCCTTCATCTGCGTCGATGAGCGCGGGCACATCGTCGAATGGAACCGGCAGGCCGAACGCACCCTGGGGTGGGGCCTCGGCGAGGCGCTGGGGCGCTTGATGTCCGAGCTCATCATCCCGCAACGGCTGCGCGACGGGCACGAGGCCGGCATGGCCCACCTGCGGCGCACCCGCGAGGCCAAGGTGCTGGGCCGGCGGCTGGAGCTCACGGCCCAACGCAAGGACGGCTCGGAGATCCCGTGCGAGGTCACGATCAATGCGCTGCCCGACGGGCTCGGCCAGGGCCAGACCCTGTACTTCTCCTTCCTGCACGACATCTCCTACCGCAAACAGGCCGAGCAAGCCCTGGCCGACAGCGAACGCCGGCTGCGCACCATCGCCGACAACCTCCCTGCCCTGATCGCCTACGTGGACCAGGACGAGCGCTATGTGTTTTGCAACCGCACCTACCAAAGCTGGCTGGGCGTCGATCCCGGTGCGGCCGTGGGCCGGCCCGTGAGCGAGGTGCTGGACGAAGCGGCCTACGCACAAAGGCGCGACCTGCTGGTGCGCGCCAAGCAGGGTGAATTCGTCGAGTTCGACATCGAAACCACCTCGGACGGCGAGGTCCGCCACCTGCACCTGGCCTACCTGCCCGACCGGTCCGAATCCGGCGAGGTTGTCGGCGTCTTTGCCCTGGGCACGGACATCACCGACGCCAAGCTCGCGCAGCACCAGCTGTTCGAGCTGGCACGCACCGACATGCTGACGGGGCTGGCGAACCGGCGCGCCTTCGATGACGCCCTGGCGCAAGCCGTGGCACGCCAGAAGCGCACAGGCCTGCCCCTGGCGCTGGCCTTCCTGGACATCGACAACTTCAAGGGCATCAACGACAGCCTCGGTCACGGCCTGGGCGACGAGGTGCTGCGCACCTTCGCCCTGCGCCTGACCTCGTGCATGCGCTCGTCAGACCTGGTGGCCCGGCTGGCGGGCGACGAGTTCGTCGTCCTGCTGGAAGGGCTGAAGCACCCCCACGAGGCCGAGCTCATCGCCCGCAAGGTGATCCGCGCCATCTCGGCCAAATTCGAGCTCACGGGCGACCTCGGCCT
>CAIQIL010000327.1 GCA_903871865.1 uncultured Burkholderiales bacterium | reverse complement strand
GGGCGAAGGCGATGCCGCCTCGCGCGACCTGCAGTCCGTGCACACCCGCATCGCCATCAACTACCACCTGGACCCGGTGCGCGTGGTCGATGTCTTCCGCAACATCGGGCCCAGCACCGAGATGGCGGCCGACCGCATCATCATCCCGGCCGCGCAGGAAGCGGTGAAGGCCATCACCGCCAAGTTCACGGCCGAAGAGCTCATCACGCGCCGCACCGAGGTGCGCGACGCCATCAGCGCCCTGCTGCGCGAGAAGATGCAGCGCCACGGCCTGCTGCTCGACGAGTTCGCCATCGTCAACTTCGCCTTCTCGCGCTCGTTCGCCGAGGCCATCGAGGCCAAGGTCAAAGCCGAGCAGGAGAAGCTCAAGGCCGAACGCGACCTGCAGCGCATCGAGGTCGAGGCCAAGCAGAAGGTGGCCAGCGCCCGCGCCGAAGCCGACGCCCTGGCCCTGCAGCGCCAGCAGATCACGACCGACCTGCTGGCCCTGCGCCGCATCGAGAACGAGCGCGACGCCATCCGCAAGTGGGACGGCAAGATGCCCAGCGTGACCGGCGGCAGCGTGCCCTTCATCAACGTCGACACGAAGCGTTGAGGCCGAGTCCCAGCGGCGGGAGATGGCTGCGCGCACTGCGACGCTGAGCCACGCCCAGCGTCCCGCCGCCCATCCCGAGCGGCATCTCGCCTGTTTCAGCTCGCCCGCAAGCCTGAACGACTGACCCGCCGCCCCCAAAGCCTCGCGCGCCGCACCGCCAGCTCGGCACGGTCACACCTTGGGGCCTTGCGCCTCGCCCACAAAGGCCGATGCGCGAAGCACTTTCGGCGGCAACTGGCCCGATGTGGCTTGCGCCCGAGGCTCACCCGCCCGGCGCACGGGTCCAAACGAGCGATGCCCCGCTCAAAACAGGCGACGCCCCGCGCCCATCGGGCGGCACGCCACCCACCACAGCCCGCGCGCGACGGCGCATGGACCGCGGCCCGCGCGCGCAAGCTGGCGTGCGAACCCCTGCGCCTTGCGCGCAAGCTCAAACGCTTGGCACGCCAGCCTCATCCCCTTGCACGCCAGGCGCTGCGCTTTGCGCGCCGGCCTGACCCTGCCCATGCTCCCCCGCCTGCTGCAACCGCCACATCTGCGCATAGCGCCCGTTGGCGGCCAGCAACAGCGGGTGGGTGCCGCGCTCGATGATGCGGCCGTGCTCCATCACCAGGATCTCGTGCGCGTTGACGATGGTGGACAGCCGGTGCGCGATCACCAGCACCGTCTTGCCCTGGGCCACGGCGGCCAGCTCGGCCTGGATGGCGCGCTCGTTGGCGGAATCGAGCGCCGAGGTGGCCTCGTCGAACACCAGGATGGGCGGGTTCTTCAGCAGCGTGCGCGCGATGGCCACGCGCTGCTTTTCACCGCCTGAGAGCTTGAGGCCGCGCTCGCCCACCATGGTCTCGTAGCCGCCGGGCGTGCTGGCGATGAAGTCGTGGATGCGCGCCGCGCGCGCCGCCTGCTCGACTTCCTCGCGCGTGGCCTCAGGCCGGCCGTAGGCGATGTTGTAGGCCACGGTGTCGTTGAAGAGCACGGTGTCCTGCGGCACGATGCCGATCGCCCGGCGCAGGCTGTCTTGCGTCAGGCTTTGCACATCGTGGCCATGCACGGTGATGCGGCCCTGCTGCACGTCGTAGAAGCGGTACAGCAGGCGCGCCAGCGTGCTCTTGCCCGAGCCCGAGGGGCCCACCACGGCCACGGTCTGGCCCGCGGGGATCTCGAAGCTCACGTCGTGCAGGATGGGCCGCGCCGGGTCGTAGGCGAAGTGCACGTGGTCGAAGCGCACCGAGGGGGCGGCCTGCACGCCGTGGCCTTTGAGCAGCAGCGGGCGCGCATCGGGCGCATCGGCCACCTCGCGCTCGCGCAGCATCAGCGTGAACATCTTGTCGAGGTCGGTCAGCGACTGCTTGATCTCGCGGTAGATGACGCCCAGGAAGTTCAGCGGGATGTAGAGCTGGATCATGAAGGCGTTGACCATGACCAGGTCGCCCACCGTCATGCGCCCAGCCACCACGCCTTCGGTGGCGCGCCACAGCATCGCGATCAAACCCACCGCGATGATGGTCTGCTGGCCCGCGTTGAGCAAAGACAGCGTCTGCTGCGACTTCACGCCAGCACGGCGCAAGCGCTCCAGGGCCTCGTCGTAGCGGTGGGCCTCGAAGGCTTCGTTGTTGAAGTACTTGACGGTTTCGTAGTTCAGCAGCGAGTCGATGGCGCGGGTGTGGGCCTTGGAGTCCAGCTCGTTCATCTCACGGCGATAGCGCGTGCGCCAGGTCGTGACCGTCACCGTGAAAGCGATGTACACGACGAGCGCGCTCAGCGTGATCCAGGCAAAGGCCATGTCGAACTTGGTGGCCAACAAGGTCAGCACCAGGGTCACCTCAATCAAAGTGGGGACGATGCTGTAGAGCGAGTACGAGATCAACGAATGCACCGCGCGCGTACCCCGCTCGATGTCCCGTGTC
>CAIQIL010000326.1 GCA_903871865.1 uncultured Burkholderiales bacterium | reverse complement strand
CTCGTGGAGGCCCTGGGCGCGCAGTCCGGCCGCAAGGTGACGGTGGTGCTGCAGCCACGCGAACAGCGGCGCGGCTGGCTCGACATGGCCATCAAGGGCGCCGAGCTCTCGCTGGCGCGGCTGCTCAGCGAGGAAGGCTCGCAACAAGCGCGCACGCGGGCGCTGGTCGAAGCGCTCAACCTCGACCTGGACCTCGATGCGCGCGAAGCGGGCCTGGAAGATGCCGCCGAGGCAGGCGAGGGCCCAGCAGAGGCGGGGCCTGCCACGACCGCCACGGCCGCCGATGCTGCGACAGAAGGTTCGCCAGCGCCAGCGAGCGCCTCGGGGCAGCGCCACGACCCGCTCGCCGGACTGCGCATCGAGTGCTTCGACATCAGCCACACCGCGGGCGAGGCCACCCAGGCTTCCTGCGTGGTCTACGAGGGCCACAAGATGCAGGCCGCGCAGTACCGCCGCTACAACATCACCGGCATCACCCCGGGCGACGACTACGCGGCCATGAAGCAGGCCCTGGAGCGCCGCTACCGCGATGCCAGCCTGCCGGGCGATGCCGACCTTGCAGCCGAGGTCACGGCCGAGGGCGCCGCCAAAGAGGGCAAGAAGCGCAAGCCCGCCCGCGTGCCCGACATCGTCCTCATCGACGGCGGCAAGGGCCAGGTGAGCATGGCGCGCGAAGTCTTCACGCAACTGAGGCTGCCCTTGTCCATCATCGTGGGTGTGGAGAAGGGCGAAGGCCGTAAAGTCGGGCTGGAAGAGCTGGTGTTTGCCGACGGCCGGCCCAAATTGCAGCTCTCGCCCAGCTCGGCCGCGCTGATGCTGGTGGCGCAGATCCGCGACGAGGCCCACCGTTTCGCCATCACCGGCATGCGTGCCAAGCGTGCCAGCGTGCGCACCGGCAGCAGCAGCCTGGAAGACATCCCGGGCGTGGGCCCCAAGCGCCGCGCCCGCCTGCTGCAGCGCTTCGGTGGCGTGCGTGGCGTGGCCGCCGCCAGCGTTGACGACCTGGCCGGCGTCGATGGCATTTCGCGTGAACTCGCCGAGGAGATCTACCGTGCCTTGCGTTGAACCCACCCCTCCCGCCGCCTCCACCCGGTCAGCCCAGGCCGGCGCCGTCCTGCTGGCCACCGTGCTGGGCGCGGCCCTGGTGCTGTCGGCCTGCCAGACGCCCCCGCCCGGCGGGCGTACCGGGCAGGCGCCTGCGGGCACCTCACCCACACCCGATGCCCGCCCCGACGCAGCCCAAGGCACGCCCGCGCCGGGCAACCGCCGCACCGAGGTGCGCCTGCCTGCACCGCAATCGCCGCGCAGCTGGGGCGAGGCCCGCCAGCAGGCCGCCCGGCGCCTGGTGGCCGCCAACCCCGACGGTACTTACATGGACAAACCGCCCGCCATGCTGTTGGCCATCCCCGTGATGACGGTGGACCTCAACGGCGACGGCAGCGTGCGCAACGTCAGCGTCATGCGCTACCCCAGCCAGGCCCGCGACACGGTCAACCTGGCCATCGCGGCCATCCACCGCGCGGCCCCGTATGGCGATGTCTCCCGCCTGCCCAAGCCCTGGCGTTTCAACGAAACCTTCTTGTTCAACGGCGACCGCAAGTTCAAGCCCATGACGCTGGACCAGCCCTGACGCCAGCCGGGCCGCGAATGCGGGGCACAATGGCGACATGTTTTTGAACCTGCCCACCATGCTCACTTGGGCGCGGATCGTCTCGATCCCGCTCATCGTGGGCATGTTTTACCTGCCCTGGCCGATGGTTCAGGTGAACCTTGCTGCCAGCTGCCTGTTCATCGCCATGGCCATCACCGACTGGGCCGATGGCTGGTTGGCGCGCCGCATGAACCAGACCTCGGCTTTCGGCGCCTTCCTGGACCCGGTGGCCGACAAAATCCTGGTGTGCGCCTCGCTGCTCATCCTGCTGCAACTGCACCGCGTCAACGCCCTGGTGGCCCTGGTCATCATCGGCCGCGAAATCGCCATTTCCGCCTTGCGTGAATGGATGGCCCAGATCGGCGCCTCGCGCAGTGTCGCCGTCCACATGCTGGGCAAGCTCAAAACCGCCGCGCAAATGGGCGCCATCGTGTTGCTGTTTTACGATGGTGAGCTGTTCGGGCTCATCCACACGCGGACCGCGGGCACCGTGCTGATCTACATCGCCGCGGCGCTGACGATCTGGTCCATGGTGTACTACCTCCAGAAAGCGCTGCCGGCCATCCGCGCCAAGGTGAGCTGAGCACGCCAGGCACATCCGAGGGGACCTTTCCGTGAACAAGACCGAGATGATCGAGCACATCGCCCAGCAGGCCGACCTGTCCAAAGCGTCGGCAGGACGTGCGCTGGAAGCCTTCATCCAGGGTGTGCAAAGCGCCCTGCGCAAGGGCGACGCCGTGACCCTCGTGGGCTTCGGCACCTTCGCGGTGAGCACGCGCCCCGCGCGCACGGGCCGCAACCCGCGCACGGGCGAGGAAATCAAGATCAGAAAGGCCAAGGTGGCCAAGTTCCGCGCTGGCAAGGCCCTCAAAGACGGCCTCCTGTAATGCATTAAGATAGCCCCCGATCATCGGGTGCTTAGCTCAGTTGGTAGAGCGCTTGCCTTACACGCAGGATGTCGGGGGTTCGAGTCCCTCAGCACCCACCAAGCCCGATGGTGATCTGACGGTGAGGCCCGCACCTTGCACCAAGGCGAACCCCGGTTCGCCTTTGTCCTGTCTGGGCCTTCGCAGTCGGTGACCGCCTTACCCGTCCAGATGTCCCTGACTGGCTTCATTGACCCCCTTCCGACATGTTTGATTTCGTCCGCAAGCACACGCGTCTCCTGCAGCTCCTGTTGCTGATCCTGATCCTGCCGTCCTTCGTGGTCTTCGGCCTCCAGGGGTATTCGAAATTCGCCAGCAACGAAGGGGTGGTGGCCAAGGTCGGCAAGCAAAGCATCACCCAGGCCGAGTGGGACAACGCCCACCGCAACTTCATGGAGCGCGTGCGCTCGCAGCAGCCCAATGTCGATGCCAGCCAGTTCGACACCCCCGAAGCCCGTCGCCAGTCGCTTGATGCCCTCGTTCGCCAGTACGTGCTGGCCGAAGCCGCCGCCGACCAAAGCCTGAGCGTCAGTGACAACCGCCTGCTGCGCCAGTTCACCACCGACCCGCGCTTTGCCGGCCTGTTCAACCCGGACGGCTCCTTCAACAAGGGCCTGCTGGAAGCCCGCGGCATGACGCCCAACCAGTTCGTCGCCATGGTGCGCCAGGAACTGGTGCTGGGCCAGGTGCTGGGCGGCGTGCAGGCCACTGGCCAGACCTCGCTGCTGTCCAACCGCCAAGCGGTGGACGCCCTGTTCCAGGTGCGCGAAGTGCAATGGACCAAGTTCGAGCCCAAGCAGTACCTGGCACAGCTCAACCCGACGCCCGAGCAGCTGCAGGCTTTCTACAAAGACCCCGCCAACGCCGCCTGGCTGACCGCGGCCGAGAAGGCCGACGTGCAGTACGTGGTGCTCGACATCGACACCCTCAAGCAGCGCGTGACCGTCAGCGAAGACGACCTGCGCCGCTCGTACAAGGAAAACGAAGCCCGCTACAGCACGCCTGAAGAGCGCCGCGCCAGCCACATCCTGATCAAGGTGGACGCCAGTGCCACCGCCGACCAGAAGAAGGCCGCCCGCGCCAAGGCCGAAGGCCTGCTGGCCCAGATCAAGCAAAACCCTGCCCAGTTCGCCGAGCTGGCACGCAAGAACTCGGACGATCCCGGCTCTGCCGCCAACGGTGGTGACCTGGAGTTCTTCGGCCGTGGCGCCATGGTCAAGGCTTTCGACGAAGCCGCCTTCAAGCTCAAAAAGGGCGAGGTCAGCGGCCTGGTGGAAACCGAGTACGGCTTCCACATCATCCAGCTCAGCGATGTGCGCGGCGGCACGGCCCAGCCCTTCGAGGCCGTGCGCGCCCAGATCGAAGACGAGGCCCGCAAGCAACTGGCACAGCGCCAGTTCGCCGAAGCTGCTGAGCGCTTCACCAACTCGGTGTACGAGCAGTCCGACAGCCTCAAGCCCGTGGCCGATGAGCTCAAACTGCCGCTGTTGACCATGAACGGCGTGCTGCACGTGCCGGGCAACAAAGACCAGGGCCCGCTGGGCAACCGCCGTGTGCTGGACGCCCTGTTCGACGCCAACAACCGCGCAAAGGGCCGCAACACCGAGGCGGTCGAGGTGGGCACCAACAAGCTGGTGTCGGCGCGCATCGTCAAGTACAGCCCGTCCGCGCTGCGCGCCTTCGACGAGGTCAAGGAAGAACTGCGCAGCCGCTGGCTGACCGACGCCGCGGCCAAGGCCGCCCGTGCCGACGCCGACAAGAAGCTGGCCGCCTGGAAGGCCGCGCCCGACAAGGCAGAGCTGCCCGCCGCGGTGAAGATGTCGCGCAAGACCATGTTCTCTCAGCCGCCGCTGGTGCTGGACGCCGCGCTGCGCGTGCCCGAGAAGCAACTGCCTGCCTTCACGCTGGTGGACCTGGGTGCCGACGGCGTGGCCGTGCTCAAGGTCAACAAGGTGCTGCCGCTGGAGATCTCGCCCCAGGAGCTCAAGGAAACCCAGAACCAGTTCGGCTCGTACTGGGGCCGTGCCGAAGCCGATGCCTACTACCAGGCCCTCAAGCGCAAGTACAAGGTCGAGTACCTGAACGAAGGCAAGAAGGTGATGGACGCGCAAAAATCTGCGTCAGCATCGTGACAGGCTTGAAAAGCACGCTATAATTTCTGTCTTTGCTGCGGTGGCTGTAGCTCAGTTGGTAGAGTCCCAGATTGTGATTCTGGTTGTCGTGGGTTCGAGTCCCATCAGCCACCCCACCGTACAAAAAACCCCCTGACAGGTTTTGCCTCTCAGGGGGTTTTCCTTTATGTCCGCACCGTTGGTGCGCAGACATTGCGCGGGCTCACGGGATGAGCGTGGCGGTGGTGATCGGTCCATAGCTGCCGGTCAACTTGATGAAAAAGTCGGAGTCGTCGAACTGGCTCGTGTCGCTGCCCGTGTTCTGGAACAAGTAGGTGCCAGCGGCGGAGCCGGTTTGGATGGTGATCAGGTAGGCTTGGCCTGTGTTGTTGAGCACGATGGACAGGCCTGAGCCGATGGTGGTCAGGTAGTTGCTCGTGTCGGCGTTGCCAATGATGTAACTCCCCACGGAGGTTGCGGCAACACCTGTCTTGAAAAAGTTGCCGCCAACCACATTGAAGTTGCTGACCGAATCGATTTGGGTTCGGTTGGACATGTTCGCGCCGGACTCGACCAGTGTGATGGTGCCTGTCAGCGTTGACGGAAGGTTGATGGTGTCCGGCGCTGCACCACCCGTGATCGTTGTGGCGGAGGTGCCGCCTGAACTCGTCAAGTTCAGTGTCTGACCACCGCTGCCCAGATTGATGGTCGCATCACCAGTGCTCTTGGTGTAGTAGAGCACGCGTGATGCACCGTTCCGGTTGGTGAAGGTGACCGTGCCCGCGCCGCCTGTCACATTGACGTTGTTGACGGCCGAAAGGGTCAGCGACACGCTGTTGAGGTCGATCGAGGACGTGGTTGCAGCGTCGATGGTCAGCCCGTCCGTGCCGCCTCCGCCCGTGAGCGAGATCGTGCGGTTCAAGATTTGGTCAGCCGTGAATCGGAACGTGTCGTTGCCGGTACCACCCGTCACCGTGACATCGGCGTTTGCTGCCGTGAAGGTGTTGGTGCCGTTGGCCAGCACGTATTGTTCGATGGAGGTCGCAGCTGTCGCGCTGCCAGCAGCAGAGAACGTGACACGTTCCGTTGTGCCTGCGGCGGTGACAGTGCCCGTGAACTGCGCAAACTGGGTCGGGCTCATGGTCACCTGGGCATTGTTGGCCAAGGTGAGGTTGTTGAAGCCTGTCACGGTGGCGCCGCTGATGTCGCTGCCGTTGACGAGCACCAGCGTGTCACTCGAGCTGGCGCCTGAGGCAAATGTGCCGGTGTAGGTCTTGCCCTCCATCGTGAGGGTGTTGGCGCCATCGCTCAGGTCGATGTTGCCCGCCAGGAAGCTGTTGCCAGTGCCTGTGAGGTCCACCGAGTCGCTGCCACTGGCGCCCACGATTTTGACGATGCCGGAGGTTCCATTGGCAAAACTGATGGTGTTGCTTCCTGCGGCCAGGTTCAGCACTTTGATCTGTGTGATCGTGCCGCCGGTGCTGCCGTTGTTCATGACAACGGTGCCCGCGGTGGTGAAGGTCATTTCATCGGTGTCGGCGGCATTGCCTTGAACCGTGGTGCCGTTCAACGATGCAATGGGGCCGGTGAATGTCTCGTTGGTGCCTGCTGCACCTGTGTAGTTGCCGCCTGCTTGCATGTTGCGGATGGGCGATGCGACGCTGCTGTCGGTGCTGCTTGCGGAGTCGCCACCACCGCCACAGGCGCTCAGGGCCAGTGTGAGCGGCAAACTGCACCAGCCCAATCGGCGACGAGCGAAGTGGAAGGGAGGATGGGCCAATGTCATGTCTGTCTCCAGCAAAAAAGGAGGGGGGGATGATGTGCTGGGCTCAGCATGACAAGTTGATGCCCAATGCCGTTTGGCAAATAAGGCAGCGACGCACCTGCTTTCCACCCGATCAAATGTTGGCCGGCGCGCGGTCAAACCTTGTCAAATCCAGAGCGTTCCGGGTGCCGAGGATCGGTGCTGGATATGCGATGAATGCACTGCTGTGTGCACACTGCATCCGCAATCTGCGACAAACTTCACGCACGGGCGGGCGCGCGGCAGGGGAGTGCTCAATCTTGGTGCGTCCCGGACGAAATGCCGGCAGTGGTTCGCGGTGAACCCGTGAACCTGTTGCCAAAGGAATTGAGATGTCGCGTGTTGCCATGATGGGCCGATCGATTGGCCAGCGCCTGGCCGTGGTGCTGGGTTTGGTCTTGCTGATCGCTTTCCTGGGCTCCGGCATCGGCTACTGGGCCTTGCACCGCGTGGCGGTCGAGACCCAGGACATGTTCGAAAAGTCCCTGGTCAGTGAGCGCATCGCCTCCGACTGGTACCGCAACATCACCAACGGTGTGAACCGCACCAGCGCCATCGCTGTCAGCGCCGATCCGCAACTGGCGCAGTTCTTCGCGGCCAATGCGGCCGAATCGACCAAGCAGTCCAGCGAGTTGCAAAAGCGCCTGGACGTGTTGCTGGTGGCGCCCGACGAACGGGCCTTGTTCGACAAGCTCTCCCAGGCGCGCAAGGTCTATCTGAGCAGCCGCGACGCCGTCACCCAGGCCAAGAAGGCCGGCGACAACGACAAAGCCCGCCAGACCTTCGATGCCGAATTCACACCGGCCGCGGTGGCCTTCCAGGACGCCATCAAGAACGTGGTGCAGAACCAGCGCGACAAGCTGGACGCCGCCGCCCAGCGCGTGGAGGAGACGAACCACCGTGCCCAGTGGGCGTTGGTCGTGTTCGGTGTCTGTGCGCTGGTCGTGGGCGGCACCTTGTCGGTCTGGTTGCAACGCTCCATCACCCGCCCGCTGCGCGAGGCGGCCCATGTGGCCGAGGCCATCGCCCGTTTCGACCTGAGCAGCCAGATCACGCCGCAGTCGGATGACGAAACCGGCCAGCTGCTGCGGGCCTTGCAGTCCATGCAGACCTCGCTGACCCGCTTGATCACCTCGGTGCGGCAATCGACCGACAGCATCGGCACGGCGAGTTCCGAAATCGCGTCGGGCAACATGGACCTGTCGTCACGCACCGAGCAGACCGCCTCGAACCTGCAGCAGGCCGCCGCGTCCATGATGCAGCTGACCGGCACCGTGCGCCAGACGGCCGACTCGGCCGCCACGGCCAACCAACTGGCCACCTCTGCGGCGGCCGTGGCCCAGCGCGGCGGGCAGGTGGTGTCTCAGGTGGTGGCCACGATGGACGAGATCAGCGCCAGTTCGCGCCGCATCGGCGACATCATCGGCACCATCGACGGCATCGCTTTCCAGACCAACATCCTGGCCCTGAACGCGGCCGTGGAAGCCGCCCGTGCCGGCGAGCAAGGCCGCGGTTTCGCCGTGGTGGCGGGCGAGGTGCGCTCCCTGGCGCAGCGCTCGGCCGAAGCCGCCCGGGAGATCAAGGGCCTGATCGGGGCGAGCGTGGAGCGCGTCGAGTCGGGCTCCCGCCTGGTGCAGGACGCGGGCAGCACCATGGGCGAGATCGTGGCGAGCGTGCAGCGCGTCACCGACATCATTGGCGAGATCACGGCGGCGACCCAGGAGCAGCGCGAGGGCATCGACCAGATCAACGTGGCGGTCACGCACCTGGACCAGATGACCCAGCAGAACGCCGCCTTGGTGGAAGAGGCCGCGTCTGCCGCGGAAAGCCTGAAGGACCAGTCCGTGCGCCTGTCGGGCGAGGTGGGTGTGTTCAGGCTGTGAGCCTTTGGGCCTTTTTGCCCCATGAAAAATCCCCTGCAGGGCTGGGCCTTTCAGGGGATTTTTTCATGGGCGGGCGGGCTCTGGCAGGCACTGCGCCTGCCATGTCGCACTCACCAGCGACCGCGAACGGCGCGCTTGCTCATGCGTTCGGGGCCATCGTCGCAGTGGCAGTCGTCGCGGCCAAACCAGGGTTGGTTGACGGCGGGCGACTTGTTGGCCGGGGAGGCCGAGCCGCGCAGGCTGCTGACGTCGGCCGCAGGGCGTGCTGCGGGCAGGGGGGCGGAAACTCGGGGCAGGGGGGCAATCTGACGCATGGTGCGGTCCTTCCAAGGCCCGGCTGAATGAGCCCGGGCTGAAGGTTCAACGCGGCGCCCTGCTTCCCGGATGACACGGCAGGGCCACATTTCCTCATAAAAATTCACAAACCTGTGAGGACAGGTGTCCGGCCGCCGCGGCTCAGACGGGCAGGGCGGTGCGGTCCACCACGCGGCGCAGCACGAAGCTGGTGTGCACGCCGGTCACGCCCTTGATCTGGGTGATTTGGTTGAGCAGCAGGTGCTGGTAGGCGTCCATGTCGCGCACCACCACCTTGAGCTGGTAGTCGGCCGACTGCCCGGTGATGAGCAGGCACTCCAGCACCTCGGGGATGTCGCGGATGACGGCTTCCAGCGCGGCGAAGCGGTCGGGCGTGTGCTTGTCCATGGAGATGCCGATCAGCGCCATCAGCGACAGGCCCAACTTGCGCGCGTCCAGCAGGGCGCGGTAGCCGGCGATGATGCCGGCCTCCTCCAGCGTGCGCACGCGGCGCAGGCAGGGCGAGGGCGACAGGCCGATGCGCTCGGCCAGGTCCTGGTTGCTGATGCGGCCGTCTGCCTGCAGCACGGCGAGGATCTGCTTGTCGTGGCGGTCGAGTTCGTGGTCCATGCCGACATTGTGCATATGCGCGCAATGATCTGCTGCAAATGACCAAAATCAGGCACAACATTGGCAGCATCTGCGGCGGCATGGCGGGCACAATTTCTCACATCGACGGGCAGGTGACCATGAATCCATGACCGCAGCCACAGACCGACGCCACCGCCCGACGTCACAGCCCAAAGCAACCCCGAGGCCCACCATGCTCGCCAACCCCGCCCAGAAATACACCGCCTTCCCGCCCGTGGGCTTGAAAGACCGCACCTGGCCCGACCAGGTCATCGGCCAAGCCCCGATCTGGATGAGCACCGACCTGCGCGACGGCAACCAGTCGCT
>CAIQIL010000325.1 GCA_903871865.1 uncultured Burkholderiales bacterium | reverse complement strand
TTGGCGGCGTGGTGCACACGGTGCGCCGACGGCGTGTTGAAGACGCCTTCCATCCAGCCCAGCTTGGGCACCAGGTCGGTGTGGATCCAGAACTGGTAGACGAGGTTCAGGCCGTAAGAAATCAGCACCGCATCTGGCGAAAAACCGAACAGGCACTGCGGCGCGAAAAACACGAAGCCACCCGTGACCTTGCCGGTGATGGACTGGCGGAACGCCGCCGCCAGGTTGTACTGGTTGCCCGAGTGGTGCACCTGGTGCGAGGCCCAGTACCAGCGCACGCGGTGGCCGGCGCGGTGCATCCAGTAATAGAAGAACTCGGTGCAGAAGAACATTGCCACCCAGCCCCACCAGGTGTCCATGGGCACCGTCCACAGGCGCTGCTCGTACATCCATTGCCCGAACGGCAGCGACGCGCCCAGCACCACGCCCATGGGGATGGCCTCCACCAGCACGCGCCACAGGTTGATGCGCACCGTGACCCAGAAGGCCGACCAGTCGTAGGGTTGGCGACCTGACTGGCCGGCTTTTTGGCTATCGGCCAGGCGGCCAATCAACACCCCCTCGAGCGCCGTGACGGCCACCGCCGAGGCGCCCAGCAGGGCCATCATGGTCTGGATGACGTTCAACTTCTCGATCATGGCGAACTCTTTGCTTGACAGGCCGCTGGGACAACGCCTGCACCTTAAAGACAAGCCTGCCGCTTGTCGCCAGGGGAAGCCCTTTCGGGGCGCGTTAAACCCCATGAATCAGGGGGCGTGTGGCTTGCGCTGGATCAGCCCCCCGAGCGATCAGGCTCAGGCAGCGTCGTCCAGGGCGCAGGTGTAGAACCACCGCCCGCCCTCGCGCACAAAGCCACTGCGTTCGACCAACCGGTGCGCCCGGCCGCCCAGCTTGCTGCGCGCCACGAAGCTCACCTCGCCCTGGTCCGGCCCGGTCAGCTGCGCGGCCGTGACCTGCAGGCCCAGCCAGCGCAGGCCCGGCTCGGGTGGCTCGATGAGCGCAGGCCGGTGGTCGGGGTGCCAGGTCGCCATCAGGTAATCGCGCAGGTCGAGCACGAACGCGCTGTAGCGCGAACGCATGAGCGATTCCGGGTCGGGCGCCTGCAGGTGCAAGGGCCCGGCGTGAAAGCGCCCGCAGCATCCGGCATAAGACATGGCGCCAATGGGGCCGCCACCGCAAGGGCACAGGCTGTCGGGACTGGGCATGGGCTGGGCCATCACGTACACCGCAGGCTCAGGCCAAAGTCTGCACGTCGGCCACCGGGTCGGCCAGGCCGGCGACCGCATCCGCATCGGACGCACGCAAGGCCAGGTAGACCTCGCACACCCCGCGCAGGTACACCAGGGTGGGCATCACCAGCGCCAGCGCGAACACCATGCCGCCGCCCACCGTGGCCGCCGAGATGTAGCTCAGCGCCTTGGCCGGCACCACCGCGCCCTGGGTGATCTGCACGGTGCGGCCCAGCAGGCCCGCCATCAGGGCCTCGGGCGGGATGTCCACGCCGAGCACGAACACCGAGGCCTCGGCCATGACCCGCCCGCCCAGCAACACCATGGCACTGGCGGCCGCACCGACCAGGCCGGTCGCCAGGCTCAAGCCCCCCACCAGCACCGCCGCCTGGAGCAAACGGTCGCGGATGAGCCGCCCGATGGTCGCCACCGCCTGCACGGACGATGCCCCCGCCCACACGGTCGGCCCCGTCAAGGGCGCCACCACCACCACGCCCGCCAGCACCGTCAACCCGATGATCAGCACCGTGGCCGGCACCACCAGCACGAACAGCCAGGGGCCGATGCGTGGCAGGCCACTCAACCAGTACAGCCCCAGCAAGCCACCTGCCAAGGCCGCCGCCAGCACCAGCATCATCGCCAGCGCCAGCAGCACCCGGTGGGCGATGCCCAAGGCGTCGAACACCGCATCGGCCACATCGCGGGGAGCGCGGCCCATCGCCCGGTCCATCAGCAACAGGCCGGCCGCGTTGGCGCCGTAAAACGCGATGAACAAGGCCGCAGCGCCCTGCCCGATCGCCCAAGGCAGGTCTTCGCGCCCGAACGACGTCATCGCCGAGGCCGTCGCCAAGCCGGCACCACAGAACGATGCCAGCAGCACGTACAGGGCGCGGCCATCGCGCACCGCCTCGATGCTGGAGAGCACGCGCACCAGGGCCTGCCACCAGTCAAAGCGGCGGCGCGAGGCCAGCAAGGACGCGAAGGATTCCGGCGGAGTGGGCATGTCGCTCTGTCGCTCAAAAGGGATGGGAAATGGCGGCGCGGAAGGGGTGGATGCCGAAATGGCGGGCGAAAACAGCTGAATGGGGTCCGATCATAGGGGCTAGCCCCTAGAAAAACCTGCAGACGGGCCGCCACATGCGCATCAATGGTTGACATCCATTCAAAAATTTGGACGCAAAACGCTGGCCGAAGGCGCAGGCTTCACACATAATGGATTGGTCTGTGTCTGGAAGCGGCACCGTCTTTGGAATGGGTCCTGATGGGTTGAAGCTCCACATGGTTACTTTGTTACTTTGAAAGGGGCTCTCTCGTGGGCAACAAACTTTACGTGGGCAACCTGGCCTACAGCGTGCGCGATCAGGATCTGCAAGACGCTTTCTCCGAATTTGGTGCAGTTTCCTCTGCCAAGGTCATGATGGACCGCGAGACCGGCCGCTCCAAGGGCTTCGGCTTCGTCGAAATGGGCTCTGATGCCGAAGCACAATCGGCCATCAACGGCCTGAACGGTCAGCCCGTCGCCGGCCGTGCGATCGTCGTGAACGAAGCACGTCCCCGCGAAGAGCGTCCTGCTGGCTTCCGCAGCCCCTACGGTGGTGGCAACGGCGGTGGCGGCAATGGCGGCGGCGGTTACGGTGGCGCCGGCGGTGGTGGTCGCCGTGAAGGCGGTGGCGGCTACGGTGGCGGCGGCGGTGGCCGTCGCGAAGGTGGCGGCGGTGGTTAC
>CAIQIL010000324.1 GCA_903871865.1 uncultured Burkholderiales bacterium | reverse complement strand
TGTCGTAGCCGATGCGCTTGATGGTGTCGCGCGCCACCTGGATGTAGTCGACGTGGGCGTTGGTGGTGATCTCACCGGCCAGCACGACCAGACCGGTGTTGGTCAGGGTCTCGGCGGCCACGCGGGAGCGGGGATCCTGCTCGAAGATGGCGTCCAGGATCGCGTCGGAGATCTGGTCGGCGACCTTGTCGGGGTGGCCTTCAGAGACGGATTCGGAAGTGAAGAGGAAATCGTTTGACACGCTGTGTGCTCCTGGAAAAAATGACATCAACCTCGGCGTCGCCCAGGCTGTTGAAAGCAGTTTTTCCACAGCGGCGAACGCTTTAGCGGCATGTTTGAATCGCCCCGCAAGTTGTCCTGTTAACTCGGCGATGACGGTAGTGTAGAGGAAATGGTCCGTTCGGTGCACCGAACAGCCCGAGCCCCAAGCGTCCGACAATCCGAACGAGGGTGCACCTCCGCCACGGCCCACCTCCAATGAAATCAAGGACTTGGCGATCACTTCCCGCCAAATTCACGCTGGCACGGGCCATGCGTTGTATGAACGGACCGGCCCGCCTCACCGCCCCCGCCGACCTCAACGAGCTTCAACGAGCCCCACGCAAAGGACACGCCCCATGAACGCCAAGCCGACCCGCCCCTTGTTGCCGAGCCTCTTGCTGGGCCTGCTGCTGGCCCCCCTGGCCGCCCAGGTCCATGCGCAGGCTTCGCCCACCCTGCAGAAGATCGCCGAGAGCGGCGTCATCAGCCTGGGCCACCGGGAGTCGTCGATCCCGTTCTCGTACTACGACGACAAGCAGCAGGTCGTGGGCTATTCGCACGAGCTGATGCTCAAGGCCGTGGACGCCATCAAGGCCGAGCTGAAGAAGCCGGGTCTGACCGTCAAGCTGGTGCCGGTGACCTCGCAAAACCGCATCCCGCTGGTGCTCAACGGCAGCGTGGACATCGAGTGCGGCTCGACCACCAACAACAGCGAGCGCGCCAAACAGGTGGACTTCTCCACCAGCATCTTCGTGGTGGGCACGCGCCTGATGACGAAGAAGGATTCCGGCATCAAGGACTTCGCCGACCTCAAGGGCAAGAACGTGGTGGTGACCGCCGGCACGACCTCCGAGCGCCTGCTGCGCAAGTACAACGAGACCTCGGGCGCGGGCATGGCCGTCATCTCGGCCAAGGACCACGGCGAGAGCTTCCTGACGCTGGAAACCGGCCGCGCCGTGGCCTTCATGATGGACGACGCCCTGTTGTACGGCGAGAAGGCCAAGGCCAAGAAGGCCGACGACTGGGTGGTGGTCGGCAAGCCCATGTCCAACGAGGCCTACGGCTGCATGATGCGCAAGGGCGACCCCGCCTTCAAGAAGATCGTGGACGCTGCACTGACCAAGGCCATGACCTCGGGCGAGGCCGCCAAGATCTACGCCAAGTGGTTCCAGCAACCCATCCCGCCCAAAGGCCTGAACCTGGCCTGGCCGATGTCCGACGAGGTGCAGGCCCTGTTCAAGGCGCCCACCGACAAGCCTTTCGAATGAGTTTCGACTGAGCTCCGAGTGACGCTCGGAGCTTGACGCAGCGGTCCGCAGAAGGCCGCATCCCCCGCGCTCCCCCTGAACCCAGCCCATGTCGAACGGTCTCCACGGCCGGTCGCAGCCGCTGCATTGCCTGATCCCCACACCGGACCTTGTCCAGGAGAGACCCCATGAAGCACCCCGTGACCCGATTGCTGAACGCCCTGGGCTGTGCCCTGGCCTTCGGCTTGTTGCCAGCCGCCACGGCGCTGGCCCAGACTGCCGCCAACAACGCCACGCCCGCCAAGAAGGCCAACGTGGTCATCCTGGCCACCGGCGGCACCATCGCGGGCGCCGGCGCCTCGGCCGCCAACAGCGCCACCTACCAAGCCGCCAAGGTGCCGGTGGACAAGCTGCTGGCCTCCGTGCCCGAGCTCTCGAACGTCGCCAACGTGCGCGGCGAACAGGTCTTCCAGATCGCCTCTGAAAGCTTCACCAACGAGCACCTCGTCAAGCTGGCCAAGCGCGTCTCGGCGCTGAGCAAGCAGGCCGATGTGGACGGCATCGTCGTCACCCACGGCACCGACACGCTGGAAGAAACCGCCTACTTCCTGACGCTGACCGTGCACACCAGCAAGCCCATCGTGGTGGTGGGCTCGATGCGACCGGGCACCGCCCTGTCGGCCGACGGCGCGCTGAACCTGTACGACGCCGTGGCCACCGCCGCCTCGCCGAGCTCGGCCGGCAAGGGCGTGCTGGTGACGATGAACGACGAGATCCTGTCCGGCCGCGACGTGGCCAAGACGGTGAACATCCGCCCCGATGCCTTCAAGAGCCCCTGGGGCGACCTGGGCATGGTCGTGGAAGGCCAGACCTACTGGTTCCGCGCCCCGGTGAAGCGCCACACCGTCAACAGCGAGTTCGACATCGACCAGATCGACAGCCTGCCGCAGGTCGAGATCGCCTACGGCTACGGCAACGCCTCGCCCACCGCCCCGCAAGCCCTGGTGGCCGCTGGCGCCAAGGCCATCGTCCATGCCGGCACGGGCAACGGTTCGGTGTCGGGCGCCGTGGTGCCCGCGCTGCGTGAGCTGCGCGCCAAGGGCGTGCACATCGTGCGTTCGTCGCGCGTGGTCGGCGGAGGCTTTGTGATCCGCAATGCCGAGCAGCCCGACGACCAGTACGACTGGGTCGCTGCACACGACCTGAACCCGCAGAAGGCCCGCCTGTTGACGGCCCTGGCCCTGACGAAGACCAACGACGCCAAGACCATCCAACGTTTCTTCCTGGAGTACTGAGATGAACGCCACCGCATCCACCAAGACCCTCGTTTGCCGCGCCGCGCTCGGCGCCATCGCCCTGGTCGCAGCTTCTGCCGCCCAGGCCCAAAGCACCGTCCAAAGCGCCGCAACGTCGTCGGTGACGCTCTACGGCATCATCGACATGTTCGTGCAGTACGGCAAAGGTGACGGCACCCAGCTGGCCGTGCAATCGGGCGGCGTCAGCGGCTCGCGCCTGGGCTTCAAGGGCAGCGAAGACCTCGGCGGCGGCTTGAAGGCCCAGTTCCAGCTGGAAGCCGGCCTCCTGACCGACACCGGCGCGCAGGCCAATGCCAGCAGCTTCTTCAACCGCCAGTCCTGGGTGGGCCTGAGCAGCAGCACCTGGGGCGCACTGAGCGCCGGCCGCCAGACCATCCCTCAGTACG
>CAIQIL010000323.1 GCA_903871865.1 uncultured Burkholderiales bacterium | reverse complement strand
GGGGAAGAAGATGTGCATGCCGGCCAGGGAGCCCTCGGGCACCATGTGCTTGAGCACCTCGACGGCATCGTCTTGCACGATGCGCAGGTTGGTGAGGCCCCGCTCGCCCACCTGCTTGAGCAAGGCGCCCACGCCGGGCTCGTGCACTTCGCAGCCGATGAAGTCGGTGTCGGGCAGCAACTCCGCGATCTTGGCCGTGGCGTCGCCCATGCCGAAACCGATTTCGAACACCACGGGTGCCTTGCGGCCAAACGTGGCTTCCAGGTCCAGCAACTGCGGCGTGAACGGCAGCACGAATTTCGGGCCCAGTTCGCTGAGCGCGCGGGCCTGGCCCTCGGTGGTGCGACCGGCGCGCATCACGAAGCTGCGGATGCTGCGTGGGTGGGCCACCCCAGGCGGCGTCTGGTCGGGCAGGGTGGCAAGGGAGGGGGTGTCGCTGCCGGCGGGCGGGCAGTCTTTCTCGGAAGGCGAACTCATGGCGGCATTTTAGGGCCGAGGGTTGGCGCGTGGGTCCCGCGTCACACCCGGCCGCAGGGCCGTGACGAAGTTGACCAAGTGACCACCGGCGTGTGCAACAGGCTGTGTTTTGCCCTGCTCATTCTGCGATCCTGATGGCCATGGAGGTGCTTGTTCACAAGGGCCTCGCGCAACGCAAAGGAGTTCAGCATGGCATTCACGATCACCGCCGCCCGTCAGACGCTGTTGGGCTTGACCCTGGGTGCGGCCGCTGCGGGCGCCAGCGCCATCCCCCTGACCATCCCCACGACTTACCTGGACGCCGAGTCGATCTACACCTTCGACGCAGACACCGCCAGCCTCATGGACAGCATGGGCATCTCGGCCCGCGCCCTGGGCAACACCCAGGCTGTGTCGGGCAGCAACTGGCAGTTCATGATGCCAGTGACGCAAGTGACGCTCAATGCCAGCATCCTGCCGCTGGGGCTCACGCCGGTGTCGGGCTTTGCCACGGGTTCCGGCCTCTTGATCAAGAGCGAAACCGGCGCGCTGACGCTGGCGAACTTCGGGCTGGATTTCAAGCGCAACGTGCTGACGGCAGACCTTGGCACGAGCGCGGGCATCACCAAAACTTTTGACGTTTACAGTTTCACTGTGGACAAGGGCTTGCATGTGTCCACCAGCGGGGGCTTGTCGATGGCGATGAACCTGTCCCACATGACCCTGACGAGCGGCGCCCAGGCGCAGTTCGCCACGGCGCTGCAACTCGACGAGTTGGCGGTGTCCGTGCTGCCCATGCTGAACTTCGGCACCCTCGACGTGAACATTTCGCCGGCTTTGCGATTCGGCTTGTCCGACAAGTCCTTGGTGGCTGCGATCCCTGAGCCGCCGCGCTTCGCCACCCTGGGCTTGGGTCTGTTGGGCCTGGCTTTCGTGGCACGGCGTCGGTTGTCCTGAGGTCAGGCCAACAACCGTGCAGTCGTTCCGCAGTGCCCTGAGGCTACAATCCACACCGCTGCGGGCGTCGTTCAATGGCAGGACCTGAGCTTCCCAAGCTCATGACGTGGGTTCGATTCCCATCGCCCGCTCCATGCCGCCCTCGCCTGAGGGGGGCAAACGGACACAGAAACTCCGTACAGTACTGACTTCCCGTGTGTTGTCGCCCGTCGGGCGACCTCCGTCACCTCATCAACAGGCAGGAAGTTGTGAGTTTCAGTCGTCTGGATGGATTCCGCATCGCCGGTGTCTCTACGGTCGTGCCCGCCACGCAGTTGGACAACCTGGCTTTGGGCGAGCGCTATGGCGCAGACGACGTCCGCAAGGTGGTGTCGATGGCCGGTGTGCGCCACCGCCACGTGGTGAGCGAAGGCCAGACCTCGGCGGACCTCTGCACCGATGCGGCGCAACGCTTGCTGCGAGCGCTGGACTGGGCGCCTGACAGCGTCACCGGCCTCATCATGGTGACCCAATCGCCCGATCATTTCCTGCCTTCGTCGGCCTGCGTGGTGCATGGCCGCCTCGGCATGGGCGTGGACTGCGCGGCCTTTGACGTCGGCCTGGGGTGCTCTGGCTACCCCTATGGCCTGTACCTTGCCGCCACCATGCTCAAAGGTGGCGGGCACCAGCGCATCCTGATGCTCAACGGCGACACGCCCAGCCGCTTCACCAGCCCCGATGACCACGCCACGACGCTGTTGTTCGGGGATGCCGGGTCGGCCACAGCCCTGGAGGCCGTGGCGCCGGGTGGTTTTGCCTCGCACTTCGGCTTGTTTTCGGACGGCACAGGCGCAGAAGCTCTGATCATGAAGGGCGGCGGTTTCCGCGACCGCTTCCCCGCAGACCCGCGCGATCTGTATGTGCGCATGGACGGCGCGGGCGTCTTCAACTTCACCATCAAGCGTGTGCCGCCTCTGATCCACGACACCCTGGCGGCGGCGGCGCTGGACGTGCAGGACGTGGATGCCTACATCTTCCACCAGTCCAACCGCTTCATCATGAAGCACCTGATCAAGAAGTGTGGCCTGCCGGAGGACCGTGTGCCTTTCACGCTGGAAGACACCGGCAATTGCGGCGGCCCTTCGGTGCCGGTGACGCTGACGCGCGCCCTGGCCGAGCGCCAGCATGTGCAGGCGCAGGACCTCCGCGTCATGCTGCTGGGTTACGGCGTGGGTCTGTCGTGGGCCTCGGCCGTGGTCCAGCTGGACACCCGCGCCGTGCTGATGCACGGTGTGTCCGCACAGGGTGAGCCTTTCCCGAAACCGTCCCACGAGGCCACGCCATGAGCCAGCCCCACATCACCCTGGCCGAAGCCCTCGGTATGATGGCCGAGGCCTTCAACGAACCCCTCGCCAACGTGCGGCCCGAGACGGCCCGCGACAGCATCCCCGGTTGGGATTCCATGGGTGCCTTGATGCTGATCGCCGAGCTGGACGAACGCTTTGGCATCGAGCTCAGCGCCGAGGTCTCGCGCCAGATGCGTTCGGTCCAGCATGTCCTGGATTTCCTGGCGCAGCACGGCGTCTTGTCGGCCTGAGATCCGGCGGTGACGTTGCGGGCACCCATGTCCAGGGAGAAAACCGCCCGGCTGGTGGCCCGTGCCCTGGGCACCACGCCACAGCTGCTGGACGCCGGGTTCCGCCCGGCCACATTGGACGACATGCCGGCGGTGCTGGCGTTGCGCCGCAGCGTGCTTGGCGAGGACATGCCCTGGGACGATGAACGTTACGTGCGCTGGCGCTACCTGCCCGAGCCTGGCGAACGCGGACTGGCCACTTGCTGGCTGTGCACCCGTGGCGATGAACTGCTGGGCATGATTGGCACCGAAGCCCTCTGGCTGCAAGCCGGTGACTTGCGCCAGCAGGCGCACGCTGCGATGGACCTCATGGTGCGGCCTGAACTGGCGGGCAGCGGCCTGGGTGTGTGGGTCAACCAGACGGTGTGCGAACGCCTGGGTTGCGTGCTGGCCATCGGCTCCAACCCCAATTCCAAGGGCGTGCTGGCGCGCACCTTCGAGGCCTTGCCCGACCGCCGCACGCACACCCATCCCCTGCACTTTGCGCACTTCATGGCCAAGCGCCTGCCGCATGGCCTGTTGGCCAGCTTGGTGGCAGGCCTGGCCGACGTGGTCATGGTGCTGCTGCGCACCGGCCGTTTGTGGTCCACCGGGTGGCGTTTGTCGGTGACGCAGCTGACGCAGTGGGCGCCAGGTACCTCGGCGCACCGCGACATCGAAACGCTGTTGCACGCGTCTCGCAGGGCAGGTCGCGTGGAGGTGGACCGCGACGCAGCCTCTTTGGCGCACCGTCTGCTGGCCAACCCACGCACCCGCTGCGAGGTGTGGCTGGTCCGAGAGGGCGCCCGAGCGGTGGGCATGATGGCCACGCGCGTGGTGCCCCTCGCAGGCGGACGGCAGGCCGTGCAGGTGCTGGACGCGGTGATCGACCCGGCGTGCCAGCGCGCGGCTTTGCGTGCCTTGCTGGCCCGTGTCACGGCCCGGGCATTCCGCAGCGGTGCCGACTACCTGACCTGGACGCTGTACGACCCGAGCTTGGAGGCCGAGCTCAAGCCCTTGATGTTCCGGACCGCGCCGCACCCGTACGAGACCATGTCCTGGGTCTGCCCCGATGCGGCTTTCCGCGAGGCGGTGCTGGCGCGCGCCGGCTGGTCGCTCAGCGACATCCACACCGACCGGGATTCGGCCTGACCGGCGTCAGTAAAAAATCGCCAGCAGCAAACCACCGATCAGCACCCACTTGCCCACGTAGTAGGCGCTGCGGTTCGTGGCCTTGAGTTGCTTGGCCTTCTCGCGGGCCTTGTAGGCCACACCGAAGAATTTGTTGATGCCGCCGACCTGCTCGCCTTGCTCGTTCTGCGTGGCCGAGGCCTTCATCACGATGGCGGCGAACACCTTGTTGAGCCAGCGCACCACGGGCGTGTAGACCGGGCGCTCGACGTCGGCGAACAGGATGATGCGCGGCTGCTGCGTGGTGTTGGCGGCGTGGTGGATGTAGGTCTCGTCGAACATCACGACCTCGCCATCCTTCCAGTGGTAGCGCTGGCCATCGACCTCGATGTAGCAGCCTGGGTCGTTCGGCGTGATCAGGCCCAGGTGGTAGCGCAGCGAGCCGGCATAGGGGTCGCGGTGCTTGACCAGTGTGGCGCCCGGCGGCAGCGAGGCAAACATGGCGGCCTTGATGCCGGGGATCTGATTGAGCAGGGCCACTGTTTTCGGGCAACGCGCCGCGGCCGAGGGCTGGTCCACCCCGTACCACTTCAGGTAGAAGCGCTTCCAGCCCGTGCGGAAAAAGGAGTTGAAGCCGATGTCGTTGTAGCCATCGGCGGCCTTGATGTTGCCGCCTTCGTCCAGCGCCAGGGCCTCGTCGCGGATCACCTGCCAGTTCTCTTGCAGCACCTTCAGCTCGGGGAACTGCTTGTCGTCCAGGTAAGGCTGACTGCCGACCTTGGAGAACAGCACCATCCGCGAGTTGAAGGGGGCGATCAGCACGGTGAAGTCGGTGAGCGCGCGCACCAGGCCGAAGCGGACCTGGCCACGCAGGTGGGCGTGCAGGGCGGCGGCGATGAAGGCGATGAGCACCCAGTGGCGCGGTGCCAGGGGCCAGAGGTTGTGGACGAAATTCATGGGACAGGGCGCAGGAAGCGGTTGCGGCGATGCGGGTGTGTTCAGCGGTCCAGGCCGCCCAGACAGACGTACTTGGCTTCGACGTAATCCTCGATGCCCTGGCGCGCGCCTTCGCGGCCCAGGCCGGACTGCTTGACGCCGCCAAAGGGCACTTCGCAGGTCGAGATGATGCCGGTGTTGACGCCGACCATGCCGTATTCCAGCCCTTCGCTGACGCGCCAGATGCGGCCGATGTCGCGGCTGAAGAAGTAGCTGGCGAGGCCGAATTCGGTGTCGTTGGCCAGCGCGATGGCTTCGGCCTCGGTGTCGAACTTGAACACGGGCGCGACGGGACCGAAGATTTCCTCGCGGGCCACGCGCATGGACGCGGTCACGCCAGACAGCACGGTGGGCTGGAAGAAGGCGCCCTGGCCGCCAGGCACGACGGCACGCTGGCCACCCGTGCGCACTTGTGCCCCTTTGGCGAGCGCATCGCCCAGCAACGCCTCGACCTTGGCGAGGGCCTGGTCATCGATCAGTGGGCC
>CAIQIL010000322.1 GCA_903871865.1 uncultured Burkholderiales bacterium | reverse complement strand
GCCCATCCTGCTGATCTGGATCTACCTGAGCTGGCTGATCGTGCTGATGGGCGCGGTGGTGGCGGCCTACACGCCCAGCTTGCTGTCGCAGGTCAAGCGTTGGCCGGACACGCCGGGGCTGCGCTTTTCCCTGGCGCTGGCGGTGCTCAAGGCCCTGGCTGGGGTGCAGCATGGTGATCGCAAGGGCCTGTCGGCGGTGGCTCTGGCGCGTTGGCTGCGCACCGACCCGCTGCAGATCGAACCCTTGCTGGAGACCCTCCAGGCGCTCGACTGGGTGGCGCAGTTGCAGGAAGACGAGGGCGACCAAGGGGCGCGCTTCGTGCTGCTCATCGACCCCGACCGCGCGCTGGTGGCGCCGCTGGCAGAAGCCTTGTTGCTGCGCCAGGACGCGCTCACGCAGGGCTTCTGGCGCGAGGCGGCACTCGATCGTCTGACCTTGCGGCAGGTGATGTCCTGAGGCCATGCGGGCAGGTCGGGCTGTCGTAAAAAATGCGTCGAATCAGGGACAACCCCCTGTTCAGGTGGGCGCATGTCTGTCGCAATGAAGACCGCGTGTCGCTGCCTGTCCGTGGCCCTTGTTGAGCTGGGGCAGAGATGCCCGCCGTGTTGCTGTGCAAGTCGCGCCACAAGCCGGTAAAGTGCACAGCGTTCATGCAAGTTGTTCTTGCACACAGATCGAGGAGACCGTTTCCATGAAAGTCAGCGACATCCTGCGTGTCAAGGGCAGCACCCTGTACACCATCCATCCCGAGCAGGCGCTGGCCGAAGCGGCCAAGACCATGGCCGACCACGACATCGGCTCGCTGGTGGTGATGGACCATGGCGACCTCGCCGGCATGCTCACCTTCCGCGAAGTCATCCAGGCCACCGTGCGCAACAGCGGCGTGTTCGGCAGCCTGACGGTGCGCACCGTCATGGACGACCACCCCCTGACCTGCACCCCCGAAACCGACATCGACGAAGTCCGCCGGATGATGCTCAGCCGCCACGCGCGCTACATGCCCGTGATGACGCAGCGCACGCTGATGGGCGTGATCTCCTTCTACGACGTGGCCAAGGCCGTGGTGGACGGACAGGACTTCGAAAACCGCATGCTCAAGGCATACATCCGTGATTGGCCGGTGGAAGAGGGTGCCACGGCCGGTGAACGCCAGGCGCTGCTCTGAGCGCTTGGCCCAGGCGGGCGTGATCGGACGCCGACCTGCCCGCCGTCCCTGATCTCTGATCCTCGCGGATGTCTGCGCATCCTCTCGCCCGGTTCGTCCGGGCGTTTTCGCATCCGGGCTGCGTCCGGGGCGCATCCTTGCCACGTGCACAGCGCGATGGGGGACAATACCGGCTGCAACCTTGTAGCGATTTCTGGACGTCCCCATGCCCGGCAGCACCTTCGGTCTTTTGTTCACGGTCACCAATTTCGGCGAGTCGCATGGCCCGGCCATCGGCTGCGTCATCGACGGCTGCCCTCCCGGCATGGCCCTGTCCGAAGCCGACATCCAGGGCGACCTGGACCGCCGCCGCCCCGGCACCTCGCGCCACGTCACGCAGCGCAACGAGCCCGATGCCGTCGAGATCCTCTCCGGCGTCTATGAAGGCAAGACCACGGGTGCGCCGATCGCCCTGCTGATCCGCAACACCGACCAGCGCAGCAAGGACTACGGCAACATCCTGCAGACCTTCCGCCCGGGCCACGCCGACTACACCTACTGGCACAAGTACGGCATCCGCGACCCGCGCGGTGGTGGCCGTTCCTCGGCCCGCCTGACCGCGCCCATGGTGGCCGCCGGTGCCGTGGCCAAGAAGTGGCTGCGTGAGCAGTTCGGCACCGAAGTGCGCGCCTGCATGACCCAGCTCGGCGAGCAAGCCATCGCCTTCGAGGGCTGGGAGCACGTGCCGAACAACCCGTTTTTCGCACCCAACGTCAGCCAGATCGACGCGCTCGAAG
Organism: uncultured Burkholderiales bacterium; assembly: GCA_903871865.1. GTDB lineage: Bacteria > Pseudomonadota > Gammaproteobacteria > Burkholderiales > Burkholderiaceae_C > Aquabacterium. Next base: position 4,166 of record CAIQIL010000322.1, on the reverse strand, counting down.
ATTACATGGACGAGTTGCGCAAGGCCGGTGATTCCTGCGGCGCCAAGCTCATCGTCGAGGCTTCGGGCGTGCCCGTGGGCCTGGGTGAGCCGCTGTTCGACAAGCTCGATGCCGACATTGCCTACGCCATGATGGGCATCAACGCCGTCAAGGGCGTGGAGATCGGCGCGGGTTTCGAGAGCGTCAGCCAGCGCGGCACCGTGCACGGCGACGAGCTCTTCCCGGACGGTTTCGGCAGCAACCACTCGGGCGGGGTGCTGGGTGGCATCTCCACGGGGCAAGACCTGCGCGTGGCCATCGCCATCAAGCCGACCAGCTCGATCCGCACGCCGCGCCAGTCCATCGACCTGAACGGCCAGGCGGCCACGGTCGAGACCTTCGGCCGCCATGACCCGTGTGTGGGCATCCGCGCCACGCCGATCGCCGAGGCCATGCTGGCGCTGGTGCTGATCGACCACGCGCTGCGCCACCGCGCCCAGTGCGGCGATGTGCAGGTGGACACGCCGAAGATCGCGGCCCACCGGCCCTGATCAAGTCCCGATTGGGCCCTGATCAGTTCGCGGTTCAGTTGAGTTCGGAGGCGGCCTGCGGGCGCTCGATCAACTCGATTTTGTAGCCGTCCGGGTCCGTGACGAAAGCGATCACGGTGTTGCCGCCCTTGATGGGGCCGGCTTCGCGCGTGACGGCACCGCCCAGGGTGGCGGTCTTGGCGCGCACCGCTTCGCAGACGGCGGCTGCACTCTCCACGCCGATGGCGATGTGGCCGTAGGCCGTGCCCAGCTCATACGCTTCGACGCCATAGTTGTAGGTCAGCTCGATCTCGGCGTGCTCGGGATTGCGGCCGTAGCCCAGGAAGGCCAGCGTGTATTGCTGCTCGGGGCGGTCGGTGGTGCGCAGCAGGGTCATGCCCAGGGCCTGGGTGTAGAAGTCGATGGCGCGCTGGAGGTTGCCGACGCGCAGCATGGTGTGGAGGAGTCGCATGTGGGGGCTCTCAAGCAAGGGTGGTGGGGTGGGTCATGTTCAGGTTCAGTCGGAGGCCAGGCGCACATCCACCCAGCCCCGCACGCTGTTGAGCAAGGCCAGACCCTCCGCGTGGGGCAGGTCGTTCAGCGTCAAGCGGCGCTCTGCCAGGCGACCTTCGGCGAGCAGGCTGGCGCGCATCACCCCGGGCAGCAGGCCGGCCGACAGCGGCGGCGTGAACCATTGGCCACCGAGCTTCACGGCCACGTTGCCGATGGTGAACTCGGTGAGTTCGCCCTGGGCGTTGTGCAGCAGGGTGTCGAAGCAGCCGGGCGGTGCGGGGAAGGCGGCGTAAGCCGTGCGCTGGGTGGTTTTGTGGCGGACGAAGTCGTCGGCCTCTGGCATGGGGCGGTCGGCCAGGGCCACCTGCACAGGGGCCGCGGGGGCCTCTGACGCGGCGGGCAGCGGTGCGGCCTGCACCTCGATGGCACCGTTCACGTCCAGCAGCAGGCGCAGCTTGAACAGGCCTTGCGGGTGCGCTTGGGCGGTGTTCGCCAGGTGCTGGCGCGCGCGCTGAGCCCAGCTGCCATCCCAGGGCCAGTTGAAATGCGCGGCCGATGCGGCCAGGCGCTGCAGGTGGGCGTCCAGGCGGGGGATGTGGCCGTCGTCCAGGCGCAGGGATTCGAGCAGTTGGAAGGGTTGCGCAGCACGGCGCAGGAAGGCCTGCTTGGCGCGCCACTCGCGCAGTTCGCTGTCGGCGCGGGCGTCCAGGGTGATGCCGCTGCCGACGCCGCAGCGCAGCGTCCAGGGCGCGGGCGGCGGCGGCGTGTGCAGCGCCACGGTGCGGATGGGCACATTGAAGGTGACACGGCCGCCCGGTGCCATCAGGCCCACGGCGCCGCAGTAGACGCCGCGCGGGCCGTGTTCCAGCCGGGCGATGTGGTGCATGGCCTGGCGCTTGGGCGCACCCGTGACCGAACCGCAGGGAAAGAGCGCGGCGAAGGCCTCGCTCAGGCGCAGGCCACGTCGGGCTTGCGCGGTGATGGTGGACGTCATTTGCCAGACGGTGGGCAGGGCCTGCACGTCGAACAGCGAGGGCACCTTGACGCTGCCCACCTCGGCGATGCGCGAGAGGTCGTTGCGCAGCAGGTCCACGATCATCAGGTTCTCGGCGCGCTCTTTGGCGCTGTCCAGCAGGTGCGCGGCCAATGCAGCGTCGCTGTCGGCATCGTGGCCGCGGCTGGCCGTGCCTTTCATCGGGCGGGTGGTGATGCGGCCACCATCGGCGGAGTGGCCCGCGCCGGCATCCCAGTCGAAGAACAGCTCGGGCGACACGCTCAGCACCACGCCCGGCGCGCGGCAGGCGGCACGCGCGTCCAGCATCAGGCTGTAGCCCTCGGGTTGGCTGCGGCGCAGGGCGGCGAAACAGGGCTCGATGGCCGCCGTGCCACCTTCGAAAGGGCCGCTCAGGGTGTCGGTCAGGTTGACCTGGTACACCTCGCCGGCTTCGATCAAGTGGCGCACTTGCCCGATGCGCTGCGCGATGGCGTCGTCGTTCAGCGCGGCTTGCCAGGGGCCGGCTTGCCATGCGTGGTCGGCGGCCAGGCCATCCCAGGGGTGGGCCTCGTCGAAGATGGCAAAGACGGCGTAAGGCTGGCCTGGGGGCAAGGCCTTGACCGGCAGGCAGGCGTCCAGCCCGGGCGCGGCTTCATAAGCCACCCAGCCCACGGCCCATTGGCCTTGGCGACTGAGGGCATGGGCGGCATCGAGCAGGCCAGGGACCTGGCTGGGATCGTGGGCGACCAGCCAGCGTGAGGGCTGGTGCAGGCGCCAGCGCTGGCGTGGGCCACCGGCTTCGGTGGGGGGGAAGTCAACCAGCGCGGTGGGCGCTGCGGGGTCTTGGTCGAGCACGGTGGGGATGGGCGTTTGGCGCTTGACCAGATTCAGGCGCTCAGGCGCGCCGGCCAGAGGCCAGCACATTCGCCAGCAGGATGGCGCCGGTGAGGGCGAACAGCGCCAGGCTCCAGAGCGCAAAGGGCACGCCCAGCACGCTCACGGCGGCATCGGCACACGAGGCGCGCACCTCGAAGGCTTCGGGCCAGCGCACGTCCAGGCCGGTGGTGGTGATGATGCGGTCGGCCAGGGTCAGCGCGCAGGAGCTCGACTGCGCCGCCACGAAGTGTTGCCACAGGGCCGCGGCCATGCCACCGAGTGCGCCCAGCAGGGCGACGCCGGCCAGCACGCGGCGCGCCAGCCCGGGCAGGGCCGCCGCGACCAGGCTCAGCACGGCCAGCAGCACGAACAGGATGCGCTGCAGGATGCACCAGGGGCAGGGCTCCATGCCGTAGCGGTGTTGCGCCAGCAGGGCCAGACCGACCGAGCCTGCGCACGCCAGGCTGATGAGCGTGAGCAGCAAACGGGGGGTGAGGCGCGGCATGGTCAGGCCACTTCGGCGATGAGCTCGATCTCCACGCAGGATCCCAGCGGGATCTGCGTGACGCCAAAGGCGCTGCGTGCATGGCGGCCTGCGTCACCGAACACCTCGGCCAGCAGTTCAGAGCAGCCGTTGGTGACGAGGTGGTGCTCGGTGAAGTCGGGCGTGCTGTTGACCAGGCTCATGACCTTGACGATGCGCTGGACCTTGTCCAGGCCACCGGCGGCCGCGGCCAGGGTGCCCATGAGGTCGATGGCGATGGCGCGTGCGGCTTGCTGGCCTTCGGCGGTGCTCATGGTTTTGCCGAGCTGACCCACCCAGACCAGGCCGTCTTTCTTGGCGATGTGGCCCGACAGGAAGATCAGCTTGCCGGTGCGGACAAAAGGCAGGTAAGAGGCGGCGGGCACGGCCACGGGGGGCAGGGTGATGCCCAGGGCATGCAGGCGTTGTTCGATGGACATGGCGTGTAGGGGGCGGTGGGCCAGTGGCGGATCTGGCCGCGGTTCAGGGGGCGCATTGGGCGACAGGCACCCCCTTCAGAGGGAGTGGATGTCACGGTGCGCCAGAGGGTGAAATCCTACACTGCGCCCACAACACAAAGCAGGGATGGGGACATGGCGATGGCGATGGCGGTGATGCCGCCCCCCGAAGCCCACGTGCGCCAGGCGCCCAGCGGCTTGGGGCTCTGGCTGTGGGTGGCGGCCAGCCTGGGGTGGTTGCTGGGCGTGGCGTGGCAGTGGCACTCGGTGAGCCTCGCGCCCGCGGCGTGGCT
>CAIQIL010000321.1 GCA_903871865.1 uncultured Burkholderiales bacterium | reverse complement strand
GGGTCTTCCAGCGTGATGATGTGGCCGTAGGAGCTCTCGTTGCGGTGGTCCACCATGGCGGCCAGCGTGGTCGACTTGCCCGAGCCCGTCGCCCCCACGAGGATGACCAGGCCGCGCTTGGTGGACGACACCTCCTTGAGCACCTGCGGCAGGTGCATCGCGTCGATGGTCGGCACGACCTGCGGGATGACGCGCATCACCATGCCCACATGGCCTTGCTGCACGAAGGCGTTCACGCGGAAACGCCCCACGCCGCTGGGCGAGATGGCGAAGTTGCATTCCTTGGTGCGCTCGAACTCGGCGGCCTGCTTGTCGTTCATGACCGAGCGGGCCAGGGCCAGGGTGTGGCCCGGCGTCAAGGGCTGCGGCGAGACCTTGGTGACCTTGCCGTCCACCTTGATGGCGGGCGGGAATTCGGCCGTGAGGAAGAGGTCGGAACCACCGCGCGACACCATCAGGCGCAACAGGTCGGTGATGAACTTCGAGGCTTGATCGCGTTCCATGGTGGTCTGCCGGAAGGGGGTGGAAGGTCAGCCAGCCGTCAGCAGCGCACCCAGGCGCGCACTGAGCTGGCGCATGCGCAGCGACAGGCGGCGCGCCATCGAGGTCATGAGGGCCATGCCCAGGCGGGGGTCTTCGATGGCGAGCTCGTCCAGCGCGTGGCTGCTGAGCACGGCCAGCGACACGCGGCTGAGCGTCAGGCAGGAGGCAAAGCGGCTGCCGGCATCGAGCAGGGACATCTCGCCCAGCACATCGCCCTCGCGGGCCTCGGCCAGGCGAGCGTGCGCGCCGGTGGGCTGGATGCGGTCCACGGCCACCAGGCCTTCGAGCACAATGAGCGCGTAGTCGCCCTTTTCGTCCTGCACGATGAGTTCACGCCCCGGCGGCACGGTGACGAACTGCAGGTGCTCCAGCACCTTGCGGTGGTCTTCGTCGGACAGCGAGGCCATCAGCACATCGCTGCCCCAGGCCGCCAGCAGCAGCTTGAGGCCGAGCTCGGGCTCCAGCGGGTGGGCGCCGACGGCCAGGGCGCGGGCGTTCCAGGCCGAGGTGGCGCGCACGTCTTCCGGGCGCTCCATGAACTGCGTGGCGAAAAAACCCTCGTCGTCGGCCTGGGCAGGCTCGTTGTCGGGCCGTTTGCCTGCGCCCACGAAGCGGTCCAGGAAGCGCTTCATGGTCATCCCGGGAAGTTTTCGGGGATCTTGGCCTTGGCGCGCGCCTCGGACGGCGAGATCACGTTGCGGCGCACGAGGTCGGCGAGGTTCTGGTCCAGCGTCTGCATGCCCAGGCTGTTGCCGGTCTGGATGGACGAGTACATCTGCGCGATCTTGTTCTCGCGGATGAGGTTGCGGATGGCCGCCGTGCCCAGCATGATCTCGTGGGCGGCCACGCGGCCGGTGCCGTCCTGGGACCGGCACAGCGTCTGCGACACGACGGCCTGCAGCGACTCCGACAGCATGGCGCGGACCATGTCCTTCTCGGCCGCGGGGAAGACGTCCACCACGCGGTCGATGGTTTTCGCCGCCGACGAGGTGTGCAGCGTGCCGAACACCAGGTGGCCGGT
>CAIQIL010000320.1 GCA_903871865.1 uncultured Burkholderiales bacterium | reverse complement strand
TCACTGGCCGGCAAACCTTCTTGGGCATGGAGATGCTGGCCGGCCCGCAAGCCCTGATCCCCCGCCGCGAGACCGAGCTGCTGGCCCGCGCCGCCCTGGTGCACCTGCGCGCCATGGCCCAGCCCCGCGTCATCGACGTGTGCACTGGCTCGGGCAACCTGGCGCTGGCCATGGCCCAGGGCGTGCCCACGGCGCGCGTCTGGGGCGCCGACCTCTCGCCCGAGGCCGTGGCCCTGGCAGAGGCCAATGCCCGCCACCTGGGCCTCAGCGAGCGCGTGCAATGGCGCTGTGGCGACCTGCTCGCGCCTTTCGACGCCAGCGAGGCCAACGCGGCCCATGGCGCTCACCATGGAGATTCGGCCGACTTCCTCGGCCGCACCGACCTGCTGCTGTGCAACCCACCCTACATCTCCAGCGGCAAGCTCGACAGCATGCCCGCCGAGATCGTCCAGCACGAGCCCAGCCTGGCGTTTGACGGCGGTCCTTTCGGCATCCGCATCCTGCAAAGGCTGATGAAGGATGCGCCCCGCTTCCTGCGCTCGGGCGGCTGGCTGGGGCTGGAGGTCGGCCTGGGCCAGGGCCCGGCGGTGCAACAGTGGCTGGCGCGCACGGGCCAGTTCGACACGCCTCAGGCCGTGCCCGACGACCACGGCCAGGTGCGGTCTTTGCTGGCACAGCGCCTGTGACACCCGTGCTTTGACCCACAATGGCGGCGCGTGGCCCGCTGGGGCCCCGCAGCCCTTGCCGCCAACCCCGTGACCTGCGCCATGCCCACCCTGCCCGACCTGCTCCGTTTGCGCCACATGCCCAGCCCCCTGCCTGCCTGGCGCGCTGTCCTGGCCGTGCTGCTGGTGGCCGCCTCCTGCCAGGCCCATGCCGGCAAGACGCTCGATGGCATCCGTCAGCGCGGCCAGATCAACTGCGGCGTCAGCACCGGCGTGGCGGGCTTCTCGGCACCCGATGCCAAAGGCCGCTGGACGGGGCTAGACGTGGACATCTGCCGCGCCGTGGCCGCTGCCGTGCTGGGCGATGGCGACAAGGTCAACTTCGTGCCGCTGAATTCGCAACAGCGCTTTGCGGCGCTGCAGTCCGGCCAGATCGACGTGCTCTCGCGCAACACCTCCTGGACGCTGACCCGCGACGCCTCGCTGGGCTTCCACTTCACCGCCATCACCTACATCGACGGCCAGGCCTTCCTCGTGCCCACCAAGCTCAAAGTGACGCGGGCGACCCAGCTCAAGGGCGCGCAGGTCTGCGTGCAGTCGGGCACCACCACCGAGAAAAACCTCGCGGACTTCTCCCGCTCCCGCAAGCTGGGCATCAAGCCCATCGTGTTCGACACCTACGAGGCCGGCTTCAAAGCCCTGTTCGCCGGCCGTTGCCAGGCTTACTCGGCCGATGCGTCGGCACTGGCCAGCATCCGCAGCAAAGAATCGCCCAACCCCGCGGACTACACCGTGCTGCCTGACCTGATCTCCAAAGAGCCGCTGGGCCCCGTGGTGCGCCGTGGCGACGACGAGTGGTTCGCCATCGTCAAATGGACGGTGTTCGCGCTGCAGGAAGCCGAAGAGCTGGGCATCACCCAGGCCCGGGCCGACGCCATGAAGTCGTCTGACGACCCGGCCATCCAGCGCCTGGTGGGCAGTGGCGAGGACATGGGCAAGCTGCTGGGCCTGGACAAGGCCTGGTCGCTGCGCGCGCTCAAGGCGGTGGGCCACTACGGTGAAATCTTCGAGCGCAACGTCGGTGCGCAGTCGCCGCTCAAGCTGCCACGCGGCGTCAACCGGCCCTGGAACCAGGGCGGCCTGATCTACGCGCCGCCGGTGCGTTGATCCCACTGCCTGCCTCTGCCAACGTGTCCACCTGGGACTTCCTCCTCCAGCCTGCGGGCTTTGACATCGGCGAAACCGGGCTGTTCGCCTTCGAGGCCACGCAGCCCGTGTGGCGCGCCCTGCTCGTCGGCCTGGGCAACACCCTGCGCGTGAGCCTGCCCGCCCTGCTGCTGGCCACCGTGCTGGGCTTGTTGCTGGCCCTGGGGCGCGGCTCGTCCTCGCGCAGCTGGCGCCTGTTGAGCAGCGGCATCGTGGACGCGGTGCGCCTCGTGCCCCTGCTGCTGCAACTGCTGATTTGGTACCTGCTGCTGGTGGAATGGCTGCCGGACGCCAACGCGGCGCTGTCCCTGCTGCCCGGTGTGTGGCTGAGCAAGGGAGGCCTCGCATTCCCCTGGCCCGCCATGGCCGATGGGGGCTGGGCGTGGTCCTGGCCCATGCAGGAGGCCTTCAACGTGCAGGGTGGCGGCGCGGTCACGCCCGAGTTCCTGGCCGTCATGCTCGCCCTGAGCGTCTACACCGGCGCCTTCCTGGCCGAGGTGTTCCGCAGCGGCATCGAGGCCGTGTCGGCCAGCCTGCTCGAAGCCGCCGAGACCCTGGGCGCCACGCGCTGGCAAGTCATCCGCCGGGTGCTGTTGCCGCAGGCGCTGCGCACCATCGTGCCGGGCACCACCAACCAGTACCTCAACCTGGTGAAGAACTCGTCCCTGGCCGTGGCGGTGGGCTACCCGGACCTCGTCTCGGTGGGCAACACCACGCTCAACCAGACCGGGCGCGCGGTGGAGTGCGTGGCGGTGATGATGGCCCTGTACCTGGCGATGTCGCTGCTGACGTCGGCCACCATGAACGCCTTCAACGCACGACAGGCCTTGCAAGGAGGCCAGGCTTGAAGTCCGTCGCACCTGCGCTGAAAGCCGTCTCCAGCGGCCTGGGCTTGCTGCTGGTCGCATGGCTGCTGTGGCAATGGCTGGGCTGGGCCGTGTGGCGAGCCGAGTTCCGCGCCGATGCGGCCGCCTGCCAGGCCTTGCAGCACCACGGCGCATGCTGGGGCGTGGTGGCCGAAAAAGGGTCGCAGTGGCTGCTGGGCCGCGTCACCGAGTCGGCGCCGGGGCAGCCTTGGCAGCCCGCGGGCCTGCCTTTGACACTGATGCTGTTCGGCCTGAGCTGGCTGCTGTCCTGGCCCTTGGCAATCGGCCTGGCGCTCGCGCGTCGGTCGTCCTGGCCTTGGCTGCACGGGCCTGCCGTGGCCTTCATCGAAGGTGGGCGCGGCGTGCCGGTCGTCACCCTGCTCTTCATGGCGGCGTTTTTGTTGCCGCTGCTGTGGCCGCAGGGCGAAGCGCCCGCGCTGTTGTGGCGGGCCACGGCCGTGCTCAGCGTGTTTTCGGCGGTCTACCTTGCGGAAATCGTCAGAGGCGGCCTGCAGACGGTGCCGAAAGAACAGAGCGAAGCAGCTCACACGCTGGGCTTGGGGTGGTGGGCGACACAAGGTCGCATCGTGCTGCCACAGGCCCTGAGGGCCGTGTTGCCAGCACTGACCAGCCCTGCCATCGGGCTGCTCACGGACAGCTCGCTGGTGATGGTGATCGGCCTGCACGAGCTGACCGGCGGCCTCTCGCTCAGCCTGAGCGGGGACCCGGTCTGGCGGGCCTTCTACTTCGAGGCCTACCTGTTCGTGGGGCTGGTCTATGCCCTCATGTGCCTGGCGCTCGCACGCCTGGGGCGACATCTGGAGGCACGCTGGCCTCAGGCGCTGTGAGCCGCGCCGGCGTCGGGCGTCCGACGCGCTGTCTGGATCACTGAGCCGAAACGCCTTCTTCCGCCAACTCGATGTCGCTGGCGTCGATTTCTTGATCGTCCGAACCCACCATCGGGATCAGCGGCTTGTCCAGCGGACGGCACACGCGGCTTTGCAGGCGGTTCAGGCGCTCCGAACGCTCCATGGCCTCCAGCACGGCCTGAGGGTCCATCATCAGGGCGAAGGGATTGGCGTACAAGCTTTGCTTTTGCATGGGGGGCCTCTGCTGTGAAATATGTCCGATTGCGATGGGACTCACTGTAGGGATCAGAGGCGGTTGGTGGTAGTCGCCAAACAACCATACCGCCTGTCAGAAATTGTCTGACAGGCCGTCAGGCAAACAGCGTGGCCAAACCCTCAGCTGCGGCGCACCAACGAGAACAAATCCTCGAAATTCTCGCTGGTGACGCGCCCCACCTCGGCTTCGTCACAGCCTTTGATGGCGGCGAGCTGGCGGGCCACCAGGGCCACGTAGGCGGGCGAGTTGGTCTTGCCGCGGTGCGGCGTGGGCGCCAGGTAGGGGCTGTCGGTTTCGATCAGGCAGCGGCTGAGCGGCACGAAGCTGGCCACCTCGCGCAGTTCGACGGCGTTCTTGAAGGTCAGGATGCCGGAGAACGAGATGTAGAAGCCCAGGTCCAGGGCGGCGCGGGCCGTGGCCTCGTTCTCGGTGAAGCAGTGGAAGACGCCGCGCACCTGGCCCTCGCCCTCCTCGCGCAGGATGGCGAGGGTGTCGGCGCTGGCTTCGCGGGTGTGGATCACCAGCGGCAGGCCGGTCTGGCGCGCCGCGCGGATGTGCACGCGGACGCGTTCACGCTGCCACGCCATGTCGGCCACGGTGCGCTCGCCCAGGCGGTAGTAGTCGAGGCCGGTTTCGCCGATGCCGACCACGCGCGGCAGGCGGCTGCGCTCGACCAGGTCTTCGAGCGTGGGCTCTTGCACGCCTTCGTTGTCGGGGTGAACGCCCACCGTGGCCCAGAAGTTGTCGAAGCGCGCGGCCAGGGCCTGCACCTGCGGAAACTCTTCCAAGGTGGTGCTGATGCACAGCGCACGGCCCACGCGGGCCTCGGCCATGTCGGCGCGGACCTGGTCCAGGGTCTGGGCGTAATCGGGGAAGTTGAGGTGGCAGTGCGAGTCAACGAACATGATGCAAAGCAGGTGTGATGCGCCAGATGCGCAACCTGCGATCATGCCTCAGATGGTCACCCGCTGGCCATCAGATGGTCTGGGTCGGTTTGCTCGACGAGATGTTGGTGCCCAGGATCTGTTCGATCTTGACGCGCAGCAGGCGGGTTTTGTCGTCTGCGGGAAAGCGCACGCCGACACCCTGGGTGCGACCGCCGGAGGCGTTGGCGGGGGTGATCCAGGCGATCTTGCCGGCCACGGGGTAGCGCTGGGGGTCTTCGGGCAGAGACAGCAGCAGGTAGATGTCGTCGCCCAGGGTGTAGTCGCGCGTGGTGGGCACGAACAAGCCGCCATCGGTGAAGGCCGGCATGTAGGCGGCGTAGAGCGCACCCTTCTCGCGGAACACCAGCTGGATCACGCTGGGGCGGGCCATGGCGCCTGCCGCGGGCGCACCACCAGCGGTCAAGCTGGCGCCGGTGTTGCTGGAGGCCTTGCCGATCATGGGCGCGAACGCCGAGGGCATGGCGGTGGT
>CAIQIL010000319.1 GCA_903871865.1 uncultured Burkholderiales bacterium | reverse complement strand
GACACGGGGTTGGACCAGCACCTGTGTTGGGATCGTGTTGTTCATGTACGCAAAAAAGAGCCGAATAACGCCAGCCGCTCCATTCTACGGATCCTTTACATGGAAATGATGACATTTTGACGAAGCTCAGTGCGCCGACTCCCAATTGGGGCCCGAACCCACCTCGGCCACCAGCGGCACGCGCAACTGCGCCACCCCGGCCATCAGGCGCGGCACGGCCTCCTTGACCCACGCCAGTTCGGCCTCGGGCACCTCCAGCACCAGTTCGTCGTGCACCTGCATGATGATTTTCGAGGCGCGGCCCTCGGCGTCCAGCGTGTCCTGCACGGCCACCATGGCCAGCTTGATGAGGTCGGCCGCCGTGCCCTGCATGGGCGCATTGATGGCAGCCCGCTCGGCACCGGCGCGGCTGGGGCCGTTGGGGCTGTTGATCTCGGGCAGCCACAGGCGCCGGCCGAACACGGTTTCCACATAGCCCTGGGCCTTGGCCTGGGCGCGGGTGTCGTCCATGTAGCGCTTGACGCCGGCGAAGCGGTGGAAATAGCGCTCGATGTAGGACGATGCCGCCGAGCGCTCGATGCCGAGGTTCTTGGCCAGGCCGTGGGCGCTCATGCCGTAGATCAGGCCGAAATTGATGACCTTGGCGTAGCGGCGCTGCTCGCTCGACACCTCGTCCACCGGCACGCCGAACACCTCGCTGGCGGTGGCGCGGTGCACGTCCAGCCCTTCAGCGAAGGCGCGCAGCAGGTTTTCGTCCTGCGAAATGTGGGCCATGATGCGCAGTTCGATCTGCGAATAGTCGGCGCTGACGATGCAGTGGCCCGGCGGCGCGATGAAGGCCTCGCGGATGCGGCGGCCCTCGGTCGTGCGCACCGGGAGGTTCTGCAGGTTCGGGTCGTTGCTGGACAGCCGCCCCGTGACGGCCACGGCCTGCGCGTAGTTGGTGTGCACCCGGCCCGTTTCGGCATTGACCATCAGCGGCAGCTTGTCCGTGTAGGTGGACTTGAGCTTGGCCATGCCGCGGTATTCGAGGATGCGCGCAGGCAGCGGGTAGTCTTCGGCGAGTTTTTCCAGCACTTCTTCGTTGGTGGAAGGCGCACCCGTGGCGGTCTTCTTGACCACCGGCAGGCCTTGCTTGACGAAGAGGATTTCGCCCAGCTGCTTGGGCGAGCCCAGGTTGAAGGGCTGGCCGGCCAGCTCGTAGGCCTCCTGCTCCAGCTGCACGATGCGTTGGCCCAGCTCGTGGCTTTGCTGCTGCAACAAGCCGCTGTCGATCAGCACGCCGTTGCGCTCGATGCGCTGCAGCACGCGCGAGGTGGGCAGCTCGAAGCGCTGGTAGATGTCTTTCAGGCCCGGCTCGGTCTCCAGCTTGGGCCACAGGGTCTGGTGCACGTGCAGGGTGAGGTCGCTGTCTTCGCAGGAGTAGTGCGAGGCGCGGTCCACGGCCACCTGCGCGAACGGGATCTGCTGCGCGCCCTTGCCCGCCACGTCTTCGTAGCTCAGGCCCATGCGGCCGGTGTAGCGCAAGGCCAGGTCGCCCAGGTTGTGCTTGCGGTGGGCTTCCAGCACATAGCTCTCGAGCATGGTGTCGTGCACATAGCCCTTCACCGCGATGCCATGGTTGGCCAGCACATGGGTG
>CAIQIL010000318.1 GCA_903871865.1 uncultured Burkholderiales bacterium | reverse complement strand
GATCATCAGCAGCATGGCCGCAATCCTCGCATCTCAGGATGGGTTCACGGGGTGGCTTTGTACCATCCCCTCAGGCGGGGCCGGACGCTGGTGGGCAGCGTTGCTCGGCCTTCCCCGGTCGGGACCCTTGTCTGGGGCGGCCGCACGGTGGGGGGCCGGCGCGCAGGGTCAGGTGGTCATGGCTGGCGTCACCGCCACCAGCGGAAATCCTTCAGAACGAGGATGGACATGACCTGTGCTTGCTGCATGATGGCCATTCTATGCCAGCCCCTGCGCCCACGCAGCCCCTTGCACGCATGCCCCCTGCCACGCTGTCCACCCCCCCCACCGACGCCAGCGACAAGTCCCTGCTGGGCCTGGAATTGCTGCGCTTTGCCTGCGCCATTTCGGTGCTGCTGTGGCACTACAACCACTTCTATGTGGTGGGTGCGGCGCACCAGGGTTTCAGCGTGACGGAGCAGCCGCTCTACGGCCTGCTCAAGCCGTTTTACGAGGCCGGCTGGCTGGGCGTGCAGGTGTTCTGGGCGCTGTCGGGCTTCATCTTCTTCTGGAAGTACGCACAGCCGGTGCAGCGCGGCGAGGTCTCGGCCTGGCGCTTCGCGGTGCTGCGGTTTTCGCGGCTCTACCCGCTGCACATCGCCACGCTGCTGGCGGTGGCAGCCATGGCCTGGTGGTACCGACAACAGCAGGGCGCGGACTACGTTTACCAGTTCAACGACTGGGCGCACTTCGCACTGCAGCTGCTGCTGGCCAGCGACTGGCCCGGGCGCTCGGAGTGGTCGTTCAATGGCCCGATCTGGAGCGTGTCCATCGAGGTGCTGGTCTATGGTCTGTTCTTCGCGCTGTGCCGCCTGGGGCTGACGCGCTGGTGGCAGGTGCTGGGCCTGATCGGCCTGGCTGGCGCGGTCTATGCCAGCAAGCGCACCGAGCACCCCATCGTGCTGTGCGTGTTCTTCTTTTACCTGGGTGCGCTCACCCACCTGGCGCACGAGGCGGTGCAGCGGCTGGGCCTGGGCCTGCAGCGGGCCTTGACGGTGGGGGCGGTGGCGCTGCTGGCCGCGGGCACGGCGGTGACGGCCCTGGGCCTGCTGCGCCCCATGTTCTACACGGCCCTGTTGGCGCCGCTGGCCATGCTGCTCTTGCTGCGCTGGGTGCAGCCCGCGTCGCCATCGGTGAGCGGACTGATTGCCACGCTGGGCAACACGACCTACGCCAGCTACCTGCTGCACTTCCCGCTGCAGCTGCTGGTGGCCAACCTGAGCGGCGGCCAGCCCGAGCGCCTGCCGCTGGCCTCACCGGCCTGGCTGCTGGGCTACCTGGGGCTGACCTTCGGCCTGGCCGTGCTGACCTACCGCGGGCTGGAAGTGCCCGCGCAGGCCTGGTTGCGGGCGCGGCTGCTCAGAGCCCCTGCTCGACCATCTCGGCCGCGCGGATGACGGCGCGGGCCTTGGCCTCGGTCTCTTTCCATTCGAGCTCGGGCACCGAGTCGGCCACCACACCGGCACCGGCCTGCACGTAGAGCGTCTGATCCTTGATGACGCCGGTGCGGATGGCGATCGCCACGTCCATGTCGCCCGCGAAGCTCAGGTAGCCCACGGCACCGCCGTAGACACCGCGCTGCACGGGCTCCAGCTCGTCGATGATCTCCATGGCGCGGATCTTGGGCGCACCGCTCAGCGTGCCCGCCGGGAAGCTCGCGCGCAGCACGTCCAGGCCGGTCATGCCGTCTTTCAGCGTGCCTTCGACGTTGCTGACGATGTGCAT
>CAIQIL010000317.1 GCA_903871865.1 uncultured Burkholderiales bacterium | reverse complement strand
GATCCGCCAGCTGCTGCACCAGTTCGCCGCGGGCTTCCTGCGCGAGCCCTCCGAGCCCCGGCGCCCGCGCCTGGAGGCCTTTGACCACGAGGCCTCGCGCCGCATCGAGATCGGCGATTTCGGCCAGCCCACCGAGGCGCCGGCTTCGCACCTGCGCCTGGTGCACAGCAGCGATGGCCTGCCCCTGGATGGCCTGGGTGACGATGGCCTGCCGCTGGACGCGGCGCTGTCCGGCGAGTCCGCGCACACCATCGCCCACACCACGCCCAGCCCGCACGACGCCCTGTCGCCGCTGCACCTGCCCTGGGACGACGAAGACGACATCGACGCCACCGACCACATCGACACGGACCTCTTCCCCATCTTCGAGGAAGAGGCGCTGGAGCTGCTGCCGCAGTTGTCGTCGCAAACCCGCCAGTGGCTGGACCACCCCGATCAGCCCGATGCGCCTGCGGCCTGCATGCGCACGCTGCACACCTTCAAGGGCGGTGCGCGCCTGGCCGGTGCCATGCGCCTGGGCGAGTTGGCGCACCGGCTGGAATCCAGCATCGAGCGCTTGCTGGCCCTGGGCGCCGTGGACCGCGATGCCATCGCCCCGCTCGAAGCCCGGGTGGACCGCCTGGTCGATGTGTTCGAAGCCCTGCGCCAGGCCGATGCCCGGGCCCAGGCGGCGCAGCCCGCGCTGTCGGCCTTGCCCGATGCGCTGCCGATCGGCGAGCCGACGGACCCTCTTGTGAACGTCGGTGAGGACGTGGATGAGGGCGCCGATGGGGATGCCGATGTGCATGCCGATGGGGTGCTGGACCTCTACCTGGATCAGGATGCCTTGTCGCCAGCGTCCGATGACGCGGCCCCCATCGCCACGGTCAGCGCCACAGCGGGTGCCACCGTGCCGCGCCCAGCCGCTCCGATATCCGCCCCCGCCGAGGCCTCGCCGCCCATCGCCTGGTCCGCGCTGGTGCGCCCGCAAGGCATGGTCCTGCGCCCGGCCGCCCGCGAAGCCGTGCAAGGCCCCTCGCAGGCCGCGGTGCGCGTGCGCCCGCAACTGCTCGACCGCCTCGTCAACCACGCTGGCGAGGTCGCCATCACGCGCTCGCGCCTGCAAGGCCAGGTGGGCCAGATCCGCGGTTCGCTGACCGACCTGACCGAGAACCTCGACCGCCTGCGCCAGCAGCTGCGCGACATCGAACTGCAGGCCGAGACCCAGGTCACGACCCGCATGGAAGCCGCGCGGGCCGCCTCCCAGCAGTTCGACCCGCTGGAGTTCGACCGCTACACGCGCTTCCAGGAGCTCACCCGGATGATGGCCGAGTCGGTCAACGACGTGGCCACCGTGCAGCGCACCCTGCAGCGCAGCCTGGAAACCACCGAAGACCAGCTCGTGGCCCAGGCCCGCCTGACGCGCGACCTGCAAGACGACCTGCTGCGCACCCGCATGGTGGAGTTCGAAGGCCTGTCCGAGCGCCTCTACCGCGTGGTGCGCCAGGCCGCCAAGGAAACGGGCAAGCAGGTGCGCCTGGACATCGTCGGTGGCAGCACCGAAGTGGACCGCGGCGTGCTGGAGCGCATGACCGGCCCGTTCGAGCACCTGTTGCGCAACTGCGTGACCCACGGCATCGAGCCACCCGAGGCCCGCACGGCGGCCGGCAAGGACGCCACCGGCACCATCACCGTGACGCTGGCCCAGGAAGGCAACGAAGTCAGCTTGGCCTTCAGCGACGACGGCGCCGGCTTGCAACTCGGCCGCATCCGCGACCGCGCCTTGGCCCAGGGCCTGATCGCCACCGATGCGCAGCTCAGCGACGCCGAGCTCGCCCAGCTCATCTTCACACCGGGCTTCTCCACCGCCGAGCAGGTCACCGAACTGGCCGGCCGCGGCGTGGGCATGGACGTGGTCCGGTCCGAGGTCAACGCCATGGGCGGGCGCATCGAGACGCAGACCCAAGCGGGGCAGGGCACGCGCTTTTCCCTGGTGCTGCCGCTGACGACGGCCGTCACGCGCGTGGTCATGCTGCGCTGCGGCCAGGTCAACGTGGCCGTGCCCACCCACCTCATCGAGATGGTGCGCCGCGCCCGACCCGCCGAGATCGAGCAGGCCTACCACCAGGGCCAGATGCCGTTCGGTGACCTGAACCTGCCCTTCTTCTGGCTGGGCGCGCTGCTGGACCTCAGCCCCGTGGGCCTCGAAGGTGCCCGCAGCCTGCCGGTGGTCATCGTGCGTTCGGCGCAACAGCGCATCGCGGTCCACGTGGACGAGGTCCTGGGCAACCAGGAAGTGGTCGTCAAGCACCTGGGCAGCCAGCTGGCGCGCCTGCCGGGCCTGGCCGGGATGACGCTGTTGCCGTCCGGTGCCGTCTCGCTCATCTACAACCCGGTGGCCCTGGCCACGGTCTATGGCGAGCGCGCCCACGCCCTGACCGGCCAGGCCTTGCAGCTCGGCCTGGGTGGCCAGCCGCTGGCGGATTGGTTGCAGCCGGACGCCCGTGGCCACATCAAGCCGCAGGCGGGCGACCTGACGCCGGCCGAACCCGATGTGCCCCTGGTGCTGGTGGTGGACGATTCCCTCACCGTGCGCCGCGTCACCCAGCGCCTGCTGGCGCG
>CAIQIL010000316.1 GCA_903871865.1 uncultured Burkholderiales bacterium | reverse complement strand
GCGCCGTGCGTGGCCCAGCGGGTGTGGGCGATGCCCAGGCTGCTGGAGATGCCCTCGGACGCGGCTTGCGCTTCGAGTTCGGCCACGCGCTGGGTGCTGCGCGAGCGGCGCAGTTGCCCGTCTTGCAGCACGGCCACGCCGCAGGAGTCATAACCGCGGTATTCCAGGCGCTTGAGGCCTTCGACAAGAACCGGCGTGATGTTGCGCGCCCCGACGGCGCCGACGATGCCACACATGCATGACCTCCCAAAGTGTTGCAGTGCAATGTGCGTTGATGCTAGGCCATGGAGAAAGAAATGTTCATCCAAAATTTGGCATCAAATGAATGAAATCACCCCTTGTGATTTTTTCACGCACAAAAAATCCATGAAATGTACTTTCAGGAAATAATTTCCCATGGAATCAAGCCCACCTGACACCTTGGACGCCGCCGACCTGCGCCTGCTGGCCTTGCTGCAGGAGGACGCCAGCCTGTCCAACCAGGCCCTGGCCGAGGCCGCCCACCTGTCGGCCGCCACCTGCCACCGCCGGGTGCAGCGGCTGCAGAGCCTGGGCCTGATCGAGCGACGCGTGGCCATCCTCAACCCCCAGCGCCTGGCCGACATCACCGGCTGGGGCCTGAGCGCCCTGGTCGAGATCAGCCTGGACGTGCAGACCGCCGAAGCCCTGGACGCCTTCGAGGCCCGCGCCGTGGCGGAGGACGGGGTGCAGCAATGCTGGCGGGTGTCGCCCGGGCCGGACTTCGTGCTGGTGGTGCAGGTGGCCGACATGCCGGCCTACCAGGACTTGGCGCGGCGCCTGTTCACCGAAGACAGCCAAGTGCGCAATGTGAGGGCGTTTTTCGCAGTCAAGCGGGCCAAGTTCGGCACCGCCCTGCCCCTGCCGTCGGGCAACGCAGCAGCCCGCAGGGCGTGAGGCGCGAAGGCCTCCCGCTCACGGCGCTGGCTCAGGGGCGGCGCTTGTCGGCCGGCGCCGACGCCAAAGGGTCCATCAACCGTGTTTCGACGCGCAAACGGATGGGCGTGCCGTCCAGCAGGTGCGGGCCGGGCGGCGCTGCCGCGGCACCTTGGACGGCGCCCGCCCTGCGCGACACGGGCTTGCCGTCCAGCGCCGGCAGGGCTTTGACCAGCTCCTCGTCGCTCATGCGGGAGAGCTCTTCCACCGTGGGGCGTCGCACTTCGCCGGCCACCACGGCCGTGGGCTGACCGGACGGCGTCATGTCGTCCTGCGCCACACCGGGCTGGCGGACGGCTTGGGCCGTGACGGAGCGACCCAGGGGATGCTCATCTTCGTTCATGCGCCACAGCGCCATGGCCACCATGGCCATCAGGACCACACCCACCCCAGCCCCCAGCAGGATGTGCTTCGGGCCCGGCGCCCAGGCGGTCCGGGAGGCCAGCGGCTGCTGACCCTGCCATGGACGGTCCAACGGGCTGTCGCCCATGTGCGAGGCCGCCGCCCCGTCGAAGCCGGCAGCGGCCTGCACCTCGCCCAGGGGACGCGCCGCGGTGACGCGCATGGGCTCCAGCGTGGCGTCGTAGTCGTTGCGCAGCAGGGGGTCGATCAGGACCTCATAGGCCGCGTTGAGCGACGCCATCTGCTCGTGCGTGGCATCGTCAGGGCCGCCGACACCGCCGTTGCGGTCAGGGTGCAGGCGGTTGGCCAGGGCGCGGTAGGCGGCGCGGATGACCTCTGGCGGTGCGTCTTGCGTGACTTTCAGGCGTTCGTAGTGGTTCACGGCGTGCGTTGATCCCAGCCCGTCCAGAAACCTGCGACGGGACGTTGGCGAGTGGGTGACAGCATGTTAACGGCTGTCTGCGGGCGCACTGTAGGGCCAATGCGCCCGCGCAAACTGGCCAGCGGCCTCAGCCGCCTTGCTTTTGGGGGTGCTTTTGCGGTCGCTGCCAGCCGGCCAGCGACACCTGCTTGGCGCGCGACACGGTGAGCTGGCCCGCCGGCGCATCCTTGCTCAGGGTGCTGCCGCCGCCGATGGTCGCGCCATCGCCCAGGGTGATGGGCGCCACCAGCACGCAGTTCGAACCCACGTGCACATCGT
>CAIQIL010000315.1 GCA_903871865.1 uncultured Burkholderiales bacterium | reverse complement strand
TGAGCACGTCCCAGAGGTGGTAGCGCACGTCGAAGCGGCCATCGGCCAGGGGCGTGACGGAACCCGCCAGCAGCGCATCGGCGCCCTTGCTGCGCCAGTCGGTCAGCGCGGGGCGGCTGGTCTCGTCGAGGCGGTCGGCGCTGGCGTCGAGCACCTTGAACAGGCCGCTGCGCTCCAGATCGGCCTGCACGATGGCCGACAGCGCCGCGGGTGAGCGCGACTCGTCGCGGAAGCGGCCGATGGCCACGGGGATCTGCGTGGCACCGACGCCCGAAATTTCGACGCGGAACTGCGCCAACGCCGAAGACAGTGGCAGTGCGGTGCCGCCGGCCGTCAGGGCCAGGCCGGTCAGCAGCCCACGGCAGGCCGATCGGCGGGAATCAGAAAACGACATAGGCTGGAGTCTGTGGTCAAGGACGGGGCTCATGAGCGTGAACCCCGATTGTGCCGTGTCGTTGGCAAGGATAGCGCCGCGGGCTGGCGTGTCCCCGCGTGGCAGATGTCAATCTGTGTAAACGCCGCGCCGGGCTCACAGCAGCACGATGTCGTACTGCTCCGGGGACATCGACGGCTCGGTCTGCAAGGACACGGGCTTGCCAATGAAATCGCTCAGGCCGGCCAGGTGGGCGCTCTCCTCGTCGAGCAGCATCTCCACCACCGCGGCGCTCGCCACGATGCGGAACTCCTTCGGATTGAACTGCCGCGCCTCGCGCAGGATCTCGCGCAGGATGTTGTAGCAAACGGTGCGCGCGGTCTTGACCTGGCCGCGGCCTTCGCAGGTCGGGCAAGGCTCGCACAGCATGTGCGCCAGCGACTCACGCGTGCGCTTGCGCGTCATCTCGACCAGGCCCAGCGGCGAGAAGCCACTGACCGAGCCCTTGGTGCGGTCACGGGCCATCTGCTTGCGCAACTCCGAGAGCACGTTGTCGCGGTGGTCCTCGCGCAGCATGTCGATGAAGTCGATGATGATGATGCCGCCGAGGTTGCGCAGGCGCAGTTGCCGCGCGATGGCTTGTGCCGCTTCCAGGTTGGTCTTAAAGATGGTGTCGTCGAAGTTGCGCGCCCCGACGTAGCCGCCGGTGTTGACGTCCACGGTGGTCAGCGCCTCGGTCTGGTCGACGATGAGGTAGCCGCCGGACTTGAGGTCCACGCGGCGGGCCAGCGCGCGCTCGACCTCGGTGTCGATGTTGTAGAGGTCGAAGATCGGGCGCTCGCCCTTGTAGTGCTGCAGCTTGTCCACGCCGGTGGGCGTGAACTCGGCGCCAAAGGCCTTGAGCGCATCGAACTGGATGAGCGAGTCGATGCGGATGCTCTGCACCTGCTCGTTAACGAGGTCGCGCAGCACGCGCTGGGCGAGGTTGAGCTCCTGGTAGAGCAGCGTGCCGGGCGGCGCCTTCAGGCCATGCTCGCGCACCGTGCCCCAGGTCTTGCGCAGGTAGGCGATGTCCACGGCGAGCTCGTCGTCGGTGGCGTCTTCGGCATTGGTGCGCAGGATGAAACCGCCGGAGCGCGGCCGGCCTTCGCGCGCGTCGGCTTCACCGAGGAGGCGCAGCATGCGTTCGCGCAGTTGCTCGCGCAGCTCGGGCGAACCGATCTTCTGGGAGATGCCCAGGTGATCGTCTTGCGGCAGGAACACCAGCAGGCGGCCGGCCACGCTGACCTGGGTGGACAGGCGCGCGCCCTTGGTGCCGATCGGGTCCTTGATGACCTGCACCATCAGCGTCTGGCCCTCGTGCACGCGCTTCTCGATGGGCACCTGCACCTCGGTGCTGCGGGTGTGCGGTCGGGCGCTGCCATCTTCGCGGTGCAGGTCGGCCACGTGCAGGAAAGCCGCACGCTCCAGGCCGATGTCGATGAAGGCCGACTGCATGCCGGGCAGCACGCGCACGACCTTGCCGGCGTAGATGTTGCCCACGAGGCCGCGCTCCAAGGTGCGCTCGACGTGCAGTTCCTGCACGGAGCCACTCTCGATGATGGCCACGCGGGTTTCCTGGGGCGTCCAGTTGATGAGGATGTCTTGTGAATGGGGCATGCCGCAATTTACCGCATGCCGCCTGGCGCGGGCCCCGGGCTTGTCAGGGTGCGCATGGATCGGGGCTCAGACTTGCCAGCCCAGAGGTTTGAGCAGTTCGGCCGTTTCGAACAAGGGCAGGCCCATGATGCCGCTGTAGCTGCCGTCGATGTGGCGCGTCCAGGCGCCGGAGCGCCCCTGGATGGCGTAAGCACCGGCCTTGCCAAAAGGCTCGCGGCTGGCCACGTAGCGGGTGATTTCGCCATCGTCCAGCACGCGCCACTGCACGTGCGAGGTGCTCAGGCGCAGCTGGCCGTGCACGCACACCGCCGTGAGCACGCGGTGGGTCTGGCCCGACAGCGCGCGCAGCATGCGCTCGGCATCGGCCTCGTCAGAAGGCTTGGCCAAGATGGTGTCGCCCAGGGCCACGGTGGTGTCAGCACACAGGATGGGGCCCATGGGCCAGGCCTCGGGGTCGCGGAAAGCACGGGCTTGCAGGCGCTCGATGGCGGCACGCCACTTGGCCTGGGTCACGCGCTGGACGTAGTCTTCGGGCGACTCACCGGCGCGCTCGGCTTCGAGCGATTCGGCGTCCTCGTCGGCATCGGCCAGCAAGAGCGCATGGCGCACCCCGAGCTGGTCGAGCAGCTGGCGGCGGCGCGGGCTTTGCGAGGCCAGGTAGAGCCAGGGCGCCCCACCCTGGGCGTGGGCCTGGGCCAAGTCTTGGGCCAGGATGCTGGCG
The DNA here is from genome assembly GCA_903871865.1 of uncultured Burkholderiales bacterium. GTDB lineage: Bacteria > Pseudomonadota > Gammaproteobacteria > Burkholderiales > Burkholderiaceae_C > Aquabacterium. The sequence continues at coordinate 521 of CAIQIL010000315.1, read as the reverse complement.
GATGCGGGCTGGTCGTGTTCGGGCATGGGCGTTCGCGGCAATGCGGCCCGGTGCCGGCGCCATCACGGCGCTCACGGCTCAGGCGCGGTGGTAGGGATGGTTGTGCCGCAGGGACCAGGCGCGGTAGAGCTGCTCCAGCAGCATCACCCGGGCCATGGCGTGGGGCAAGGTCATGTCGGACAGGCGGATGGCTTCATCGGCCGTCTGTTTGAAGGCCGGGTCGATGCCGTCGGCACCACCGATGACGAGCGCAACATCGCGGCCATCGCGCTCCCAGGCTTCGGTGCGTTCGGCCAGCTGCACGCTGGTCAGGCGCGAACCCCGCTCATCGAGGATGACGCGGCGCGTGCCCTTGGGCAAGGCCGCCTCCATGCGAGCGGCTTCGGCCTGCATGATCGCAGGCACCGGCTTGCCTTCGCGCGGCTCGGCCTTCACGGCTTTGACCTCGACCTTCCAGTCGGGCGGAAACCGCTTGAGGTAGTCGTCGCAAGCCTCCTGCGCCCAGTCGGGCAGGCGCTGGC
>CAIQIL010000314.1 GCA_903871865.1 uncultured Burkholderiales bacterium | reverse complement strand
GTCGCACTACGCGCCGCGCGCCCGCGTCGTCCTCATGAGCGATGCCCAACTGGCCGACGGCCTGGACGTCATCGAGCCCGAGCTCACCGCCCAGCACCTGGCCACCCCAGGCGTGGCGCCGCGCGTGGCCGTTTATTCGCGCAGCCTGTGGGCCCACCACCCGCGCCACCCGGGCGTGGTGCACCTGTCGATGCCGGGCGATGCCGTCACCGCGGCCCACGACCTGTTCGCCGACCTGCGCGAGATGGACGCCACCGGCGTCGCCCAGATCTGGGTGGAAGCCCCGCCCGAAGGCCCCGCGTGGGACGGCGTGCGCGACCGCCTGAGCCGGGCCGCAGCCGCCTGAGTGGGGCGTTCACCTCCCTGCGCAACCCCGGGCGCTTCACAGCTCTTCACCCCGGCGCCGCGCGGGCGAGGGCAATCCCGTGGCAGACTGCCACCTTGGCGCGCGGGTCCCGGTGATCCAGCGCCGCCCTGCCATCCCCCGACCCCTGGATCCCCTGGAGAGACCATGTTCCCTGTTGCCGCACCCCGCCTGCCCGTGAACCGCCGCCGCCTGGGCTGGGTCGCGCTGGCCTGCTCGGCAGCCGGCCTGGCGATGGGCCTGTCGGCCTGCGGGGGCGGCAGCCGCAGCAATTTCTTCGCACCGGGCAGCATCGTGTCGTTTGGCGATGAGAACAGCGCGTTCGACACGTTCAGCAGCGCGTCGTTCCTGAACGCCAACGGTTCGGGCAATGCCGTCCTCAAGGGCCTGGTTTACACCGTGCAGGTGGCCACCGTGGGCGCGTCGGTGGTGTGCGACCAGGCCACGCCTGCGGCCGAATGCGGCACGGCCAACGGCACCTTCACAGACCCGGCCGCCAACACAAGCTATTACTCCTTCGTCCCGGCGGTGCCTTACACGTCCACCAAGCTGGAGCTGGATGGCGTGGGCAAGCAACGCACCACTTCCACGGTTTACGACTGCAGCACGCCCCGCATCTGGGTGCACGTGCTGGCCCGCGCCTACGGCCGCGGCTACACCAGCCAGTGTGCGCTCGACACCCTCGGCGGAGCCGTCAGCTACGCCACCTACGGCGCCAAGACCGACGATGTCATCGCCCAGATCGCCGCCCACCGCGGTCAGCTCAACAGCAGCACGCTGGTCACCATCATGGTCGGCCAGAACGACATCCTGGAGCAGTTCAACGCCATCCGCGCCACTCCGGCCACGACCGACGAGGCCACCGCGATCGCCACGCTGCAGGCCCGCGCCGACCGCATGGCCAACGCCGTCAAGGACACCATCGGCACGGGTGCCAAGGTGGTGCTGGCCCTGACGCCTTCCTTGAACGACTCGCCCCGCGGTGTGGCCACCGACGCGGCCCTGCTGTCCCGCTTGCTCGTGGCCTACAACGACCGCCTCTACGTGCGCGGCCTGGGCAACGTCTCTGGCCGTGACCTGGTGGGTGTCAACCCAGACACCTTCACCAACAGCACCACGCGCAGCACCAGCTATGTCCACAGCACCGCGCTGTGCAACACCAGCGGCCTGGTCAAGCCCGACGGCACCACGACCCCGACCCCGGGCCTGGACTCGGACGTGCTCTTCTGCAACAGCAACACGCTGGTTGCGAACGGCAGCACCAGCACCTACATCTGGGCCGACGCCATCCACTACGCACCGCTGGGCCACAGCCTCGTCGGTGCCCTGGCCTACAACCGCGCACGCCAGCAGTTCTGATTCAGAGGCCGGTGCGCCGCCCGAACCACAGCTTCATCCCCAGGATGGCCAGCGCCAGCGTCAAGGTGACGCAGTTGGCGATGGTCACGGGCAGCGAGCCGATCGACAGGCCATAGACCAGCCACAGCGCCACCCCGAGGGTGAAGCAGCTGTACATGCCCAGGGAGATCCCGCTGACGTCGCGCGTGCGCAGGGTCAGCCAGACCTGCGGCACGAAAGAGGCCGTGGTCAGCATGGCCGCGAGGCCGCCGATCCACTCGATGGTGTCGGGTGAGAGGTGCATGGCGTGTGCCGGTCAGGGGACGGTGAGGGCTGTGGGCGCGGTGACGGTGTTGGGGCGTTGTGCCCAGTCGATCAGGGCTTGCAGCACAGGGCGGCCCGCATCGGCGCGCGGGTGGTTGACCACACCGACGACGATCACGCGGGTGCCGCCATCGGCCGTGTCCACGTAGCCGGCCATGGACGCCACGCCGTCGAGCGAACCCGTCTTGATGTGCGCACGGCCTGCGGCAGCCTGCCAGCGCCGTGTGGTGCCATCGGTGCCATTGACGGGCAGGGAGGCCACGAACTCCGGCATCACCGGGCTGCGCCACAGGGCCTGCAGCCACTGGCCCAGGCAGAGCGCCGTGCTGCGCTCGCTGCGCGACAGGCCGGCGCCGTTGTCCAGTTGCAGGGCCTCGCCTTCGCAGGCGCTGGGGCGGCCATGGCCGCTGCCATTGCCGCCACGCGTGGCTTCCAGCACCAGTTGCGTGGTGGCTGCGCGGGCCGAAGCCAGCGTGGCCGGACGCGGGGGCTCGGTGGCATCACGACTGACATCACGGCTGGCGTTGCCGGCGCCCAGCGTCAGGAAGAGCTGGCGCGCCATCACGTTGTTGCTGAATTTGTTGATGTCGCGCACCACGGTGGCCAGCGGCGGCGATGTCCACGTCTGCCACACCGGCAGGCCGGCGGGCCAGCTGCCATTGCGCACCACGCCTTCGAGCCGCCCGCCGCCGTCCTGCCAGGCCTGGCTGAGCAGCCGCGCGCCATGGTCATCGGGGCCATCGCCGCGCCACAGCAGCGGCCATTCGCGCTCGCCACAGCCCAGGGGATACGGCCCTTGCACGGTCACGCGCCAGCGTTGCCGGCCCAGGTGGTGCCAGCCGAGGATGGGCGCCATCGTCAGGTTCAAGGCCTCGCGCCAGTCGCCGCAAGGCAGCTTGGTTTTGGGCGACAGGCTGTTGACCAGCTCGACGCCGTCCAGCGCCGGCTCCAGGCTGGCCCGCACCTGGCCGGGTTGGGCCGCATCGGGCAGCAGGCGCAGGGTGACCGCACCGTGGTTGAGCAGCAGGGCGTCGGCGCCGGCGTTGTAGGGCTTGAGCACCTGGCCGTCGAAGGCCGCGGGGTCGTGCGGCGGCAACTCGAAGGCGCTGCGGTCGGTGAGCAGGTTGCCGCGGATGTCGCGCAGCCCGGCGCCCCGCCAGCGCGACATCATCAGCTGCACCCGCTCGATGACCAGGCTGGGGTCGCCACTGCCGCGCAAATGCAGAGGCCCGTCGAGCGCGCCGTTGGGCAGCAGCGGCCCGCCCAGCCCCGCCTCGGTGCGCCAGGTGTAGGCCGGCCCCAGGCTGCGCAGGGCCGCGCCCGTGGTGAACAGCTTCATGACCGAGGCCATCAGCCGGGGCGCTGTCGCCTGGTGCTGCCAGCGCGGCGCTTCGCCATCGACCGGCCAGACCAGCAGCGAAAACGCCTCGGCCGGCAGCCCGCTGGCCTGCAGTGCCGCGGCGACCTGGGGCGGCCAGGCGGCTTGTCCGGTGGGTGCGCTGGCCTGTGCGGCGGCCGTCGAAGACAGGCACAGCGCCAGGCAGGGCAGCAGGTGGAACAGGGTGGGGACGGCACGCATGGCGGCCATCATAGGGGGGAGGCTGGGGGCTACACTCTCGCGATGTCTGACAGCGTGTTCCCGACCCCCTTGGCTGCGCCCATCCTGCTGGCGCTGGACACCGCCACCGAGCGCCTGCACATCGCCCTGGTGGCGGGCGATGCCGTGCACACCCGGGACCTGCCCGGCGGCGCCCAGGCCTCGGCCGCCTTGCTGCCGGCCTCGCAGGCTTTGCTGGCCGCGGCCGGTCTGCGCTGGGCCGATGTCGATGCCATCGCCTTTGGCAGCGGGCCGGGCGCGTTCACCGGCCTGCGCACCGCCTGCGCCGTCACCCAGGGCCTGGCGCTGGGCCTGGACTGCCCCGTCATCGTGCTCGACACCCTCATGGCCGTGGCCGAAGACGCCCGCCAGCGCGCCTGCGCGGCCGACCCCCAAGCCTGCCCGCCCGGCCAGACCCTGTGGGTGCTGCAAGACGCCCGCATGGACGAGCTCTATGCCGCCGCCTTCACCTGGGACGGCCAAGCCTGGCAAGCCACCGAAGGCCCCGCCCTGTGGCCCCTGGGCGAGCCCCTGTGCCGCTGGGCCGAGGCCGCGCCTGGCAATGTGCGCCTGTGTGGCAACGCCTTGCTGCAGTGCGCCCAGGCGCTGGTCGGCCTGCCCGAGGCCCTGTGTCTGCCGGGGGGCGCCCAGGCCGTGCCCTCGGGTGCCGCACTGGCCGCGCTGGCCACACAGGCCTGGCGCGCAGGCCGCAGCGTCGATGCCGCCCTGGCCTTGCCGCGCTACGTCCGCGACAAGGTGGCCCAGACCACCGCCGAGCGCGCCGCCGCGGCGCAGGCCTGAGCCACCGTGAGCCTGACCATGCCCATGCTGGACACCCCTCCCCATCACACTCTGGCGCGCGCAGAGGCCGCAGAGGCGGTCATCGACCGCGCCCTCACCGACGCCGACATCCCCGAGGTGACGGCCATGGAGCGCCTGGCCTGCGCTCACCCGCTGCACGCCTGGACCGACGAGAACTACCGCTCCTCGCTGCGCGCCGGCTACTGGTCGCGCGTGCGCTGCGACGCCGCCACGGGCCGCATCGTCGCCGTCTGTGTGGCCATGGATGGCGTCGACGAGGTGCACCTGCTCAACATCGCGGTCGCGCGCGCGCAGCACGGCCAGGGCCATGCCCGCGCCTTGCTGGCCGAGCTGGTGGCGCGTTGCCGACAGCGCCGAGCCGACGCCCTCTGGCTCGAAGTGCGGCCCAGCAACGAGCGCGCGCGCGCTCTGTACCTGCGCGAAGGCTTCGCGGACATCGGCGTGCGCAAGCACTACTACCCTGCGGCCACGGGCCGCGAAGACGCGGTGGTCATGCGCCGCGAGATCGATCTCAGCGATCTCAGCGATCTCAGCGACCCGAGCGAGGCCCCGCATGCGCTGGACTGAGCGGCAACTCGCCATGCTGCGCGAGATGGGCGTGCCGCCGTTCTGGCCGACCGAGCCCGTGGTTGCCGCGGTGGCCGCACCCGCACCCGCACCCGATGCGGTGTCGGCCGAAGCGTCTGTCGCAGCGGCACCGCAGGAGGCGCCTGTGGCCGCGCGCCCGCAGACAGCTGCACACACCGCCCCACAGCCACCCCGCACCCCACCCGCAGCGCGCCCAGCTTCAGCCCCGGTGGCCCCCGCGCGACCCGGCGCCGCGTTGCCAGGCAAGCCCGAAGCCGCAGAAGCCATCCTCGGCCCCCGCCCCACCGGCGTCGACACCATGGACTGGCCCACCCTGCGTGACACCGTGGCCTGCTGCCAGGCCTGCGGCCTGTGCCAAAGCCGCAAGCAGACGGTGTTCGGCACCGGCCACACCCAGGCCCGCTGGATGCTGGTCGGCGAAGCCCCTGGCGAGCAGGAAGACCGCCAGGGCGAACCCTTCGTCGGCCGCGCCGGCCAGTTGCTCGACCGCATGCTGGCGGCGGTGGGCCTCACGCGCAGCGAGGCCCCGCCCGAGCAGCAGGTCTACATCGCCAACGTGCTCAAGTGCCGCCCGCCGGCCAACCGCAACCCGCTGCCGCAGGAAGTCGCACAGTGCGAGCCCTTCCTGCTGCGCCAGATGGCCCTGGTGCAGCCCGACCTCATCCTCGCCATGGGGCGCTTCGCCGTGCAGTCCCTGCTCAAGACGAGCGAGCCCATCGGCAAGCTGCGCGGCCGCGTGCACGAGGTCCAGGGCATCCCGGTGGTGGTCACCTACCACCCGGCGTACCTGCTGCGCAACCCGGCCGACAAGGCCCTGGTCTGGGACGACCTGTGCCGGGCGCGCGAGCTGCAAGTCAGCCGCGCCGCGGCGCGCTCAGGCACCTGAGCGGCGCCTGGGTGCCACTCACTCAGGTCCGATGTAGCGCCGCCGGCGGAACCACCAGATCAGCCCGAAGGCCACGCCGACCATCATCAGCATGGCCAGCCAGAAGCCTTCCGGGTGCTTGAGCAGCGGCATCAGCTCGAAGTTCATGCCGAAGATGCCGGTGATGAGGTTCAGCGGCAGGAAAACGGCGGTCAGCACCGTCAGCGTGCGCATGATGTCGTTGGTGCGGCTGCCCTGTGCGGAGAAATGGATCTGCACCGCGCTTTCGGCCGAGCTCTCCAGCCGGCGCACATGGGCCAGCACGCGCTCGACGTGCTCGTGCACATCGCGCGAACGCACGCGCAGCACCTCGCGCTCGCGGGCGACGTGCGGGTCGGCCGACAGCGGCCATTCTTCCAGTGCGTCGATCCATTCCTGCACCGCGCTGCGCTGGTCCTCGCAGGTGTCTTCCAGCATGTGCAGGGTGTTGCGCGCGTCCAGCAAGGCTTGCCAGTGGTTGAACTGGTTGCGGTTGCTGAACAACTCCTGCTGCAGGTAGGCGAACTGGCGTGTCAGCAGCCGGCGCAGGTCCAGGTAGCTGTCCACCATGTGGTTGACGATGCGCAGCATCAGGTCGGCCGGGCTGGGCGGCAGGCGCGAGGTGCTGCCGCGGCCTTCGTGGAAGCGCGGCACGGCGATGTCCGCACCCTCCGGCGCTTCGTGCGTGTCCGCGGGCAGGTCCGCGGGGGTGTCGGCCGCGACGATGTCCTCCGGCTCGCCCAGCAGGCCCTTGGCCAGGGGCGATGGCTGTGCGAGCGGGGCGACTTGTGCCGCCACCTCGGCGCCCTCCGCATTGCGCACGCCCTGCGGGATCATCTGGCTCAGGCGGGCCTCGAAGAAGTCGCGCACCGAGCAATCGGCCGGGTGCACCGTCAGCAGCACGCGGTCGAACACGGCGAAGCCCACCGGGCTGGTGTCGATGGAGGCCATGGCCTGGCGCGCCGACGAGGCCGTGCCGTGCGCCTCGTCCAGGAACAGCCGCTCCGTGCCTTGGCCCGCGGCCAGGCGGCGGAACACCAGCAGGTCGTACCACGAGGTGTAGTCGTACTGCGAGGGCAGTTGCGGGTTGAGCAGGTCGGTGATGTGCAGGTCCATCAGGCTGCCACCGGCCAGGCGCTGCAGGTGCTGCTGCACCTCGGGCAGGTGCACCTCGAAGACGCGCCGGCTGGTCGTCACCCACAGGAAGCCGTTGGCCGGCAGGCTGGTGGGCCAGGCGGGCAGCTCGGTGAACTGGTCGTGGATCAGGAAGAAGCGCATCGTGGTGCTCAGGCCTTCAGCAGCGCGGCGGCTTCCAGCGCAAAGTAGGTCAGCACGCCGTCGGCACCGGCACGCTTGAAGGCCAGCAGGGATTCCATCATG
>CAIQIL010000313.1 GCA_903871865.1 uncultured Burkholderiales bacterium | reverse complement strand
GCCGCTCCGACTGCCACGACAGCCCTTGCCGCGGACGCTGGCACGCAGGCGGTGCCGCCTTCTGGCGTGGCGGCGCCCGCCACAGCCCCTGCAGCAGCCCCTGTTGAAGGCGTGGTGCGCCTGGCCATCAGCCCCTGGGGGGAGGTCTGGGTGGATGGCGTGTCCGCCGGGGTGACACCGCCGCTCAGCCAGCTCAAGCTGCCCGCAGGGCGCCACACCATCGTCGTGCGCAACGGCGATGCCCCGGCTTTTCAGCAGACGGTCGCGGTGCAGGGTGACAAGCCGGTGCAACTGCGCCACCAGTTCTGACGGGCAGGCCCATGCACACCCACTGGCCCTTGTGTGACCGGACCCTGCAGATGCCGCCAAGGCTTTCGGCTGGCTGGAGTGCTTTGCTCGCCAGCGTTTGCCTGCTGGGCTGTGCCGGTGGCCCACGTCAGCCTGCACAGCCCGGGCCGCCACTTGGCGCTTCGGCCGCCAGTGTTGCCGTGCCTGCGACTGCTGCCAGTGTCGCCGCACCAGCAGCGAGCCTGGCCGAGCCTGCAGCGCGCAGCGCCCCGGCGGGCGAACAGGCCCTCGCCCAGGGCTTGAAGGCGTATCAGTCGGCACAATACCCGCAGGCCGAGGCGCAGTTCAAGCTGGCGCTCAAGTCGGGCCTGGCGCCTGCCGATGCAGCCCAGGCCCACAAGCACCTGGCCTTCATCTACTGCACCAGCCGACGTGAAGCGCTGTGTGCCTCGGCCTTCAAAGCCGCGCGTGCGGCCGATGCCAAGTTCGCCTTGAGCAAGGCCGAGGCGGGTCATCCGATGTGGTCGCAGGTGTACCGCAAGGCCTTGGGCCTGAAGTGAGCCGCGTGGCCTTGGCTTGGCCCGGGATCAATCCAGCGTGATTTCCAGCTGACGGTCGCCGTTGCCGGCCCAGCGGCGCACTTCCTCGTCGAGCAGGTGCAGGGTGCGTGGGTGCATCTGCGCCCATTTGCGCGACAGCACGAGGCGCGCCTTGCCGGTGCGACCGCGTTGCAGCAGGGCGACCTTCGGGGGCAGCTCCATGCGGGCATGGTGCAGGATGATGGCCAGGCGCAGGCACATCACCTGCGACATCAGCGGCCGGTCGTGTTTGTGGTCGGCCAGCTTGACGAGGTCGCCGCGTTGGCCCAGCACCAGGGTGGACAGGCGCCGCAGCTGCGACTGCGAATAGCCCGAGGCATCGACGTGGCCCAGCAGGTAGGCGCTGTGGCGGTGGTGGTCGTGGTGCGAGACCATCATGCCGATTTCGTGCAGGCCGCTGGCCCAGCCCAGCTCGCGGGCGTGCTCGCCATCGGGGCTGGCCGCGGGGTCGTTGAGGCTTTGCCACAGGCTCAGGGCCCGGCTGCGCACCCGGTCGGCATGGGCCACGTCCACCTGGAAGCGGCGTTGCAGCTCGCGCACCGAGGTGTCGCGTGGGTCGGGCAGGCGGTGGTTGCTGGCGGCCTCGATGCGGTCTTCCAGGTCGAAGATGACGCCCTGGCGCAAGGCGCCGCGGGCCGGGCGCATGACCTCGATGTCGAAGTGCTGCGACAGCGTGTAGAGGATGCTCAGGCCGCCGCCCAGCACCGCCTTGCGCTCCGGCTTGAGACCGGGCAGGGCGAGGGCTTCGGTGCTGCCTGCGGCGATGCACTGCTCGATGCACCAGCGCAGGCCGTCGGGCGTGATGCTGCCGTCGGTGATGCCGTTGGCCGCCAGGATTTGCGCGACCGCACCCACCGTGCCCGAGGAGCCCAGGGCCTCCTGCCATTGCTCGCGCGGGAAAATCGTCAGGGCTTCTTCGAGCTCAGCGCCCGCGGCAATTTGTGCGGCACGGAAATGTTCGGCCGTGTAGCGGCCTTCCGGGAAGTGCTGCAGCGACAAGCTGACGCTGCCCACGGCGAACGATTCGGCGCGGTGCGGTGCGCGGCCCACGCCCAGGATCATCTCGGTGGAGCGCCCGCCGATGTCGATGACCAGGCGTGGCAACTCGCTGGGCTGCAGGCGCGACACGCCCTGGTAGATCAGGCGGGCTTCTTCGCGCCCCGAGATCACCTCGATGGGC
>CAIQIL010000312.1 GCA_903871865.1 uncultured Burkholderiales bacterium | reverse complement strand
TGACGAGCGGCGCGAGCGACGGATACGGAGCAGAGCGGGCGAATCGAGGCCGACACGAGCGCCGGCCAGTCAGTCGTTGCACACGGCGGGTATTGTCTTTGGGCAACCGGCCGACGTCACCCTCCCAGCGCAACGCGATTCGCCCCGAAACCATGGGCGCACATGACCTCCTGCTGATGGGTGACGTGGACGAAATCCCGAACGCCGACACGCTCAAACTGTTGCGCCAGAACCGGCAGTTCCGGCGCTGGGTCCAGAAGGAACCGCGTGCATTCCGTCAATACTTCTTCTACTACAACCCACACTGCCTGAAAGCAGAGCCGTGGGCCGGCACGATTGTGGTCGGGAGTGAAGTGGCCGCTCGCCTGAGCAACCAGGACATGCGAAGCAAGCGATACAAATGGAAGCCGCTCGAAAATGGCGGCTGGCACTTCAGCTACTTCATGTCCCCGGAACAGATCGCAGACAAGATCAAGTCGTTCTCGCACCAGGAATACAACACCGAGCGCATCCGGAATTCAGACCGAATCCGCACGATGATCGAGCAACGGAAAGATATTTTTGAGCGCGAGGAGGTTTTCGTCCCATTTGACACCCGCTCATTGCCAGCAGAGCTGCGTGGGCTGCTAAAGGAGCTGTTCCCCTATTTCGGCGACATGTGATGCGCGCTGCCTCACCCAATTGCAAATGGGTGAGGCATGTTCATCTATAGAGCACGTGCTGCCTGCATATCTTTCATGCTGGCTCAACACCGCCCCAATAAGCAGCGCCCCAAAGATCACATTCACGTTCGTCGAAAAATCTTTGGCACCCATGAGCGCTTTTTCTTTATCTCGGGCACGCCCTCAACGTCCATAGATCCCTCGGGCAAAGACTCCTTAGCCTGATAGAACGGAGAACTCACAATTTCTCTGTGCAACGCTGCAGATTGCGCCAACAATCGAAGATATCGGTCTTTGAGAGGCGCGGCCTCAACATCTGCGCGATCGTAAACCTGCGTTGGATCGATGCCAACACTGTGGATCAAGCGAACATCGATCTTGGCTGAGTCGCCCACATAGTAACCATGCCCGCCCCCTATCTGCGCAAACCCTGCAGCGACCATGCTGGATGGAAAGACGGTAGATTTGTGAACTGCACTCTCCAAGCAGACAAAATCATGCTCCGACAAAGGGATGTCATCCAGGATGGCCTCAACAATCTCGGGGTACAACCACGTAAAGTTGATGCAATCAGAAGGCAAGGGCGTGGTCACAATCAATCGTGCTGCCACACGCGCCATCTCCGCCACGGCACCAACACAGAGTTGCCCATACAAATGCTCGATGTTTTCCATCGACAAAGCCAAATCAAACTCACCATCGATATATGGCAATCTGTCTGAGCCACACAATGTGACCTTGTCATAAACAGAATCAGGATCGTTCTGATGTTTGCTGACTGTCGCCGGCGACCAATCAATTCCTTCGATCCGCTCAAAAAGGTCTGGGAGAGCCTTCTTGATCAAAGCCATTTGGTGACCAAGCCCACATCCGACATCGATCACGGACAGACGACGTCCATCACGCTCACTGTCACGTAACCCTCGCAGGATTTCCACAACCGCATGCCCCAGATCCGGCGGGGATGCCTGCCCCGCCGTGACCAGTTGCTTCCGATACAACCGAACATCCATCATTTCAGCCTCCCACTCAAAATTCCCACACAGCTCGCCACAACACAAGATCATCAGTTTTTGACGCGTCTCAGTCGATCCCTATCAATTTCCATTGGATACTCACAAGTGTCGTCACGGGTCAATAACTGGTAGTTATATCCCGCATCGATGAATTTCTTGAAAGCCTCACCAAAACCAACCCCCCACCAGAATCCCGGCAATGGCTCGCCCGCCACATGGCGCTCGCCATGGTGGCTGAAGCACAGGGTGCTGCCTGCCGGAATAGGCTCTGCATGCACGATGTCATTCAAAGCGCGAATCAGCTCGCGCTGATCTGATCCTCGACGCTCATGCTTGAAATAAGCCATCTGTCGATGGGTTTGCGTGACAAAAGCCAGCGTGACAACGACAGCAATGAGCAAACACAGTACGCGCCAGCGAAGGTCTTGCGCACGGTAAACGCACCAGTACACCCCAACCACCGTGAACACGTGGCTGAAGGCAGCGTAGTTCATGTAGCGCTGCTCAGCCAATGGCAAGAAGGGCACGATGAAGGCTGGACCGGCCAACAGCAGCCAGGCCTCCAGCGCATCGCCTGCACGAAAGCGCATCCATGCAAAGCCTGACAGCAACGCCGCCAGGGCAAAGAAGGCCGCCGGATGACCGAAATAGAAGGCGATGTTTTGCCTCACCACGGACACGGTCCAGCTCATCGCGTAGGGACTGCCAGCGTCTGGCTTGACGGTGATCACGACCCACAAGGCAAGGCATAGCTGTACCACGAGCATGACCAGCGACATGGCGGCGAAGCGTCCTCGTGGGCGGGCGCACAGCAAGATCGCGGGCAGGGACATGGCCACGGCAGACAGCACATTGGCACTCAAGGCCAATGCATACACAAAGCCAGACACGATGAGCAGCAGCGACCGTTGCTGCTGCCATGCGTGATAGGCCAGACAGAAGTACAGCGCCATGAGCGTGTGTGCCAGCAAGTGCTGCGAATTGGACAACCAACTCAGATTGCCGACGGTTGCCCCTGCCGTCCAATAGGCTGTTGCCAACAAGACACCCAGTGCCAACGAATGCCGCAGGCACAAGCACAGCAGCAGCATCGAGGTAGCTGCCATACATGCCAGATTGAACAGGAAATAGGCCTGAGCATTCGCCCCAAACAGCCTCCAACCGCCCCACCAGTACAGGTTGCGACTGAGGAATCTGCCGAAGTTGACAGCGCTCATCCATTGATCGGCGTGCAGCTCTTGCTCGTACTCGCGCAAGAACATGAAGTCATCCTGGAAGAACCAGGCGCTGCCAGCATAGCGGGCATAAAACACTGCGCAATACAGCACTGCCATCAGCAATAGGGTGAACAGCGGCAACCGCCAGCCAAAGCGCACATGACGCATCACTTCAGTCACTTTGTGCCCTCGAGGTAGCGACGCACATCCAGATGGCGTTTGTCCAACAGACGCTTGGAATACTCCAGCGACAGGTGGTGCTTGTCGTAGGTGAAAAGAATTTCACTGGCATCGAACACATCGAAATGCCCTTTGGTGCTCAAGGCATCCGTCTTGCTCACGTAGAGGTAACCGAGCTCCTGCGCCGCGCTGACCAGCGCCTGCTCTGAGGGCGGCGCTTTCAACATCGGCATCAAGCGCTCACGGTCCAGGCCGACCCGGTTGACCAGCTCAGGCAAATCGTCGCTGGCGCGCCAGGTCTGGCCGAACAACACCACCTTCTTCACGCCCTCGGCGTGAAGGAAGCGCAAATACTCCGCCAGGTGCTGCGGCGTGTACCAGTCCATGTACACATTGACGACGATGTAGTCGTAGCGACGCAAGTAGGCAGGGTCATGCCGCTTGCGGTTGAGTTCAAGGCACTTCGGCAAATCAGGATGTCCGGCCACGACGATCTGGTCGATGCTGGAGTGCGGTGGGCACCCGCCCAGGTCAGACAAGGTGATGTTGTCTTGAGGGAAGCGCGTGACGAAGGCGTTGTACGCGTCCACCGCATGGCTGTCACCGATGACCAGGGCATTGCGCTTGCCCGGCACAAGGTCATCGCAATGATCCCAACCTTTGACCGTGCACACCTGCTGGCGCGGCAGGAAGCGGGCTTTGCGCCGCAACTCGATTTCCTTCGGCGTCACACGGTTCGCGGCCCAAGTGCGTGCCTGCACCCAGCTTTCTTGCTGTGCGGCGAAGCCCAGCCCCAGCAACAAGGTCGTGGACAACAACAAGCCCGTGAGGAAGCGTCGGTTGCCCCAGGCCGGCACCTGCCTCAGCCTTTGCTCGACCCAGCGATGGCACAGGTGCCCCAGCACCAAGGTGGCCAGCAGCAGGATGAACTGCTCTTTCTGCGTGAAATGCTCGCGCCCCTTGGCCACGCGAAAGAACACCACCAGGGGCCAGTGAACCAGGTAGGTCGAGTAGCTGGTGCGCCCAAGATAGACCGACACGGGGTTGTTGAGCAGCCAGCGCCACCGGCTGGCAGAACCGGCCCACAGCACCAGGGCCGCGCCCACGCAGGGCACCAGCGCATTCCAGCCCGGGAAGGCCGTGCGCGCATCGAACCTGAACAAGGCGAAGCCCACCAAGGCCAGGCCCAGCAGCAGGGCGACATCGGCCTTGGGGCTGTCTTTGGCGCAGGGGGCAGCGCTGGTCGCCAGCAAAGCGCCAATCACAAATTCATGGATGCGGAACGGGGCGAGGAAAAAGGCGGCGGCCGGCTCGGCGCGAGACAGCCACTCGGCACACCCCAACGCGGCCAGGAAAAGCAGCACGGCCACCGTTCTGAACCATCGGCCACGGCGGGTGAACAGCAGGAGCAAGGGCCACACCAGGTAGAACTGCTCCTCCACCCCGAGGGACCAGGTGTGCAGCAAAGGCTTGTAGTCCGAGGCCGACTCGAAGTACCCGCTGCCCAGGTAGAAATGGATGTTCGACACCGACAGCGTGGCCGACATCAGGCTGGCACCAAAGGCCATCAGGCGATGATGCGAGAGCAGCACGATGGCCAAGACGGTGGATGCCAGCAGCGTGACGTACAAGGCAGGCAGCAGCCTGCGTGCACGGCGCACATAGAAGTGACGCAGGTTCAAGGTCCCCTGCTCGCGCAACTCCCGCATCAGGCCACCCGTGATGAGGTAGCCACTGATGACGAAGAACACATCGACGCCGGCATACCCCCCAGACAGCGCCGCCACCTGCACGTGGAAAAGGATGACGGCCATCACCGCGATGGCGCGCAGACCGTCGATCTCGGGCACGTAGGCCGGGCTGGCAGAACGCATGGACACAGGGCAGAGCGGGGCTGAGGAACTCGGCATTATCTGCGAGCGCCATGGGCGCCCCGGCCAGGCCTCAGCGATTCACGCGTTGGCCCTGGAAACACACGCGGATGGCCAGGTTCACATGGTCCCAAGTCCAGCCCTGCCGCTTCGCTCTGCGGGCATTCAATGCCCAGGCCTGGCGCCTGCGCCCCTCGTCCATCAAGGACTTGACCAGTTTCCGAGTGTGCCGGTGCAGGATCAAATCATCCGGAGCGGCGCTCAACCAAGCATCCAGTTCGGCTTCCGAGAACACCCTGGCGAAATGCTCAATGCCATGGAAACCGAACGTTGGCCGCAAAGGTCCCTGTTCAATGCCAAATTGAGCGGCCATCTCCACAGGCGCAAATTGGATGCCGAAGCGCTCGGTCAACACCTGCCGGAGATGTTTGCAAATGACGTCGTCCTCGGGCGCATCGCCATCGCATGGCAATTGCGCCAAGGCCTCCAGCAGCCGCCGGCTGCGCAGAGAAAACCCCCCGTTGCCCACGCCGATGGGCTGGCCTTTGCGGTACCACGGCGGCCCCACGTAATCCACGCTCAGGAACTCGTCGCGCCACATCGCGGCATCCACCACGAAACCGTCCCATTGCACGATCAGGCAGTGGCTGGTGTGGACATGCGGCAGCAGGCCGTGCAGAACAAAACGCGAGTACGCCCCGATGTTGCGCAAGGCCGGGATCTTCACCAGCTCGATGCCGTGCAAATCCTCGGCGTCCCAGCTTGCGTTTTCATCGCCGAAGAACACCGCCCGAGCGACATCCACCTGCGCCAGGCACCGATGCATCGCTTCCAGGGCTTGTCGCGGCGTCCGGGTGTCGATGCACACCAACGTGACATCGGGCAGCGACAGCCTGCTCTGGCTTGAGCGTGAAGGCATCGTTCGGAAATGAATGGGTGGCGAGGGACCGGATGATATCCCGCGCCCCTCCAGACAGTCACTCCTGCTCACAAAATCCGCCCCAAAGGGTGATTCCCATCCCTCCTGTGCCTCCCTACAGTGCCCCTCGGCCCGCCCATCCCGGCGGTCCGCAACCAAGCATTCACACAGGAATCACCATGTCCCAAAACCTCATTTCGCTCAGCCTCACCGACGCTGACTACGCCGAAATCGACGCCGCCCTGGCGGTGCTGGAGCGCCACTTCAAGTCGCTCATCGACCTGTCCATCGCCGAGCGGCGCAGCCTCACCAAGATGGGCGACAAGTCCGAAGCCTTCTGCCGTCAGGCCCTGCGCGTGCTCGACCAGAACCGCCAGGTGCTGCCGCCCACCCTCGATTTGGCCGAAGCGCAGCGCGATCTGGCGCAGCTCGACGCCCTCAGCAGCCGCGCCGTGCGCCTGGACGTGCTGCAAGGCAAGGTGGACGACAGCATCATCGCCCTGGGCAGCGACATCATGAGTGCCGCCCTGGAGGGCTACGCCCTGCTGCGCGTGGTCGGTGCAGGCTCGGGCCTGGAACACCTCCGCCAGGACATGTCCGCCCGCTTCTCGCGCCGCAGCGCTGCACCGCGCGAGGCCGCCGCCAAGGCCTGACGCGCCTTTTGCAAGGCCCCAGGCCCTGCGCGCAGAGCTCCAAGCTCGGCCCGCAGGGCTTTTTGCTTGGCGCGCGAAGCTCAAAGCCTTGCGTGCGAACCTCTGAGCTCGGTGCCCCCAGCTCTGAGCTCGGCCGCCGAAGCCCCGAGCTTTGCGCGCCGAGTGTCTGTACCTTGCACGCCGGCTTCCGAGCCTTGTTCGCGAAGCCCAAAGCCTGACGCGCAAAGCCCGAAGCTCGGCGCGCGAAGCCCTGCACGTCGCGGCCCGAGTTCAGAGGCTTGTGCACGAAGCGCTGGTGATCACGTCCCGGGCGATGCCAGAGCTTCACCGAGCAAATCGCGCCGGAGGACGAGCGTCAAGCCTGTGCCGGCGCAAATGGATTGAAAACGTCCAGCCCAAGTGCGTTGAAGTCACCGACGTTCCTCGTTGCGACCGTCAACCCGTGCACTTTCGCGGTGGCCGCGATCATGGCGTCTTCATACAGCGTCTCGGATTTCCTGTGCATCAACCGCGCCCACGCCCTGAAGGTGGCCGCATCCATGGGCAAGACGTTGTAGGCGCTTGCCACCAACGCCAGCCACGCTTCGATTTCTTCGGCTTTGCCTGGGTCTTGCTCTCGTGTCAACTCAACCCCCGCTTGGATCTCACCGAGGGTCACGGCCGACAGGTACAACTGGGTGTCATCCAACGATTGCAGCCAAGCGACCACACCGCCATGTGGACGCTGCTTGCGCAGCTCAGAGACCACATTCGTGTCAAGCAAGTACGCGCTGCTCACAGCATGGGCTCCACATGGCGGCGCTTCGCTTTCCCTCGCGCTGGCACGATCAAGTCGGACCGAGCTTGATCAGAGAGGAGCAGTTGCTTCAAAGAGGGGCGTGCGGCCGCCTGCAAGCGGCGCCACTCTTCGACTGGCACCAGCACAGCCGCCTCAGCACCTCGCCTTGTCACCATCTGCGGCCCCTCCACGAGGCACGCATCCAAGAACTCGCTGAAACGTGCTTTCGCATCCTGAACTGGCCATGTGTGCATCGCAATCCCCTCCCAACTGGTCATCGAACTAGTCTGCCGTTGTTTGAAACACCTGTCAAACATCAGGAGCTCGCATGGGGCACGTCACTTCAAGAACCAAGAAGCACCGCGAAGGCCTGCGCATGGCTGGGCGCGGGGAAGAGGCTCGCCAGGTCTGATCGCCGGGTTACATTGCGCCAGCCCACCCAGATGCCCCCTGCCGTGCACGCCAGTCGAACCATCCCCCGCGTCATCCACCAAATCCTGCTGGACAAGCACCACATCGCGCCCAGCATCGCCGACAACATCGCCCGGCTGAAGGCGCTGAACCCCGGCTGGCGCCACGTGCTGCACGGCAACGACGACATCCAGCAGCACATCGGCACGCACTTTGGCGCCGACGTGCTGAAGGCCTACAACAGCATCAACCCCCTGTACGGCGCCGCCCGCGCGGACTTCTTCCGCTACCTGCTGATGTTCCAGGACGGTGGCGTCTACCTCGACGTCAAATCGGGCTGTACCCAGCCGCTGGACCAGGTCATCCGCCCCGACGACGAACTGCTTCTGTCCCGCTGGAACAACCAACCGGGCGAGAAATTCGCAGGCTGGGGCGTGCACATGGACGACAGCGTGCCCAGCGAGTTGCAGAGCTGGCACATCATCGCCCGCCCCGGCCACCCCTTGATGCAAGCCGTCATCGACACCGTGCTGGCCAACCTGCGCGGCTACTCGATGCGCCGCCACGGCGTCGGCAAGTTCGGCGTGCTGCGCACCACCGGGCCTCTGGCCTACACAAAGGCCATCGAGCCCCTGCTCGGCCAGCACCCGCACCGCTTCTTCGACAGCGACGCCGCAGGGCTGGTGTACGTCGCACTGGTGCTGCCGCCCGGGCAAAGCTCGCACATGGGCCTGTTCAAGCAGCACTACACCCGGGTGAAGATGCCGCTGGTGTCCAGCGGGCCGCAGCGGCCCTGGCACTACGCCCGCTACAAGGCATTGCGCCTGCTGGGGCTGATGCGCTGAGGCGTGTTAAGGCGTTGAGGCGTTGAGGCGTTGAGGCGTTGAGGCGTTGAGGCGCTGAAACGTCCCGGCCATCAGGCGGGCAGACACCCGCCTTCTCCGGGCTTTCCCCCGCCACAGCACGTGGCACATTGCGCATCAAGCTGTACCATCAGCCGTCCATCCGACCCCGATCTTCCAAGTCCCTCCATGGCAGCTGAGTCCACCCTGGCCGAGACCCCCGGCACGCTTTCCGGCGTGGCCCGGGTGCTGGTCAATGCCGGCAAACTGGACGCCAAGTCCGCCGAAACGCTGACCCGCGTCGCCCGCGAGCAAAAGCGCAGCTTCGTCAGCACGCTGGTGGGCAGCGGCGCCATCCAGCCGACCGACCTGGCACAAACGCTGTCGCAGGCCCTGGCCGTGCCGGTGCTGGACATCTCCGCCATCGACGTGCAGCGCCTGCCCAAGGGCGTGATCGACAACAAGCTCTCGGCGCAGTACCAGGTGCTGGTGCTGTCCAAGCGCGGCAACCGCCTGTTCGTGGCCGGTGCCGACCCGACCGACCAGGAGGCCATCGAGCGCATCAAGTTCGCCACCCAGCTCACGCCGGAGTGGGTGATCGTCGAGCACGACAAGCTCGCCAAGCTGCTCGAAGGCCAGACCGCCTCGGCCGAGGACCAGCTCAATGCCATCGCCTCGTCCGACTTCGAATTCGATGTCACCGACGACGCCACCCCCCAGCCGGAGGCCGATGCCGCGGCCACCGAGGTCGAAGACGCCCCGGTGGTGCGCTTCCTGCAGAAGATGCTGATCGACGCGATCAATGCGCGCGCCTCCGACCTGCACTTCGAGCCTTACGAATACAACTACCGCGTGCGCTTCCGGGTGGACGGCGAGTTGCGCGAAGTGACCCAGCCGCCGATCGCCATCAAGGACAAGCTGGCCTCGCGCATCAAGGTGATCTCCAAGCTGGACATCGCCGAAAAGCGCGTGCCGCAAGACGGCCGCATGAAGCTGAAGTTCGGCAACAAGGCCATCGACTTCCGCGTCAGCACCCTGCCCACGCTGTTCGGCGAGAAGATCGTGATCCGGATCCTGGACCCGTCTTCGGCCAAGCTGGGCATCGAAGCGCTGGGCTACGAGCAGATCGAAAAAGACCGCCTGATGAAGGCCATCGTGCGGCCCTACGGCATGGTGCTGGTCACCGGCCCGACGGGCTCGGGCAAAACGGTGTCGCTCTACACCTGCCTGAACATCCTCAACCAGCCCGGCGTGAACATCTCGACCGTGGAAGACCCGGCGGAAATCAACCTGCCCGGCATCAACCAGGTCAACGTCAACGACAAGGCCGGGATGAACTTCCCGACCGCGCTGAAGGCCTTCCTCCGCCAGGATCCGGACGTGATCATGGTGGGTGAAATCCGCGACCTCGACACCGCCGACATCGCCATCAAGGCCGCCCAGACCGGCCACATGGTGATGTCCACCCTGCACACCAACGACGCGCCCACCACCCTGACCCGCCTGATGAACATGGGCGTGGCGCCGTTCAACATCGCCTCCAGCGTCATCCTGATCACGGCGCAGCGCCTGGCGCGCAAGCTCTGCGAGGTCTGCAAGTCGCCGGCCGACTACCCCCGCGAGGCCTTGCTGCGTGCAGGCTTCAAGGAAGAAGAGCTCGACGGCAGTTGGAAGCCTTACAAGGCGATTGGCTGTTCATCCTGCAACAACGGTTACAAAGGCCGCGTTGGCATTTACCAGGTCATGCCCATCAGTGAGGAAATCCAACGGATCATCCTGACTCAAGGCACCGCCATGGACATTGCCCGTCAAGCCAAGCTTGAAGGCGTGCGAGACTTGCGCGAATCGGGCCTGGTGAAGGTCAAGGCCGGCCTGACCTCGCTCGAAGAAGACATCTCGGTGACCAACGAGTAAAGCCCCCGCAGATACCTGTCACGGAGTCCCGACATGGCCACGGCAACCGCCAAGAAACCCCAGGAAGCCATTTACGAATGGGAAGGCAAGGACCGCCAGGGCAAGGTCGTGCGCGGTGAAATGCGCGCCGGCGGCGAGGCCGTGGTGGGCGCCACCCTGCGCCGCCAGGGCATCCTGGTGCAGAAGGTCAAGAAGCGCCGCCTCAAGACGGGCGGCAGCGTCAAAGGCAAGGACATCGCCATCTTCACGCGCCAACTGGCCACGATGATGAAGGCCGGCGTGCCGCTGCTGCAGTCTTTCGACATCGTCGCGCGCGGCAGCACCAACCCCAAGGTCACCAAGCTGCTCAACGACATCCGCGGCGACGTGGAAACCGGCACCAGCCTGTCGTCGGCCTTCCGCAAGCACCCGATGCACTTCGACGCCCTGTACTGCAACTTGGTGGAAGCCGGTGAGGCAGCGGGCATCCTGGAAACCCTGCTGGACCGCCTGGCCACGTACCAGGAAAAAACACTGGCCATCAAGCAGAAGATCAAGTCGGCACTGACCTACCCGATCGCCGTGATGGTCGTGGCCTTCGTCGTGGTGGCCGTCATCATGATCTTCGTGATCCCGGCCTTCAAGGAAGTGTTCACCTCCTTTGGCGCCGACCTGCCGGCCCCGACGCTCTTCGTCATGGCCATGTCGGAGATCTTCGTCAAGTACTGGTGGGCCATCTTCCTGAGCATCGGCGGTGGCATCTATTTCTTCCTGCAGACCTGGAAGCGCTCGGAGCCCATGCAAAAGCGCATGGACCGCCTGCTGCTGAAGATGCCGATTTTTGGCGACCTGCTGTTCAAGTCGGCCGTGGCGCGCTGGACGCGCACGCTGTCCACCATGTTCGCCGCGGGCGTGCCCTTGGTCGAGGCCCTGGACTCCGTCGGCGGCGCCGCGGGCAATGCCGTGTTCGCCGAAGCGACCGAGCAAATCCAGAAAGACGTCTCCACCGGCACCAGCCTGACCAACGCCATGATGGCGGCCAACCTGTTCCCCAACATGGTGCTGCAGATGTCGGCCATCGGCGAAGAGTCCGGCGCGCTCGACCAGATGCTGGGCAAGGCGGCCGACTTCTACGAAGAAGAGGTGGACGAGGCGGTGAAGTCGCTGTCCAGCCTGATGGAGCCTTTCATCATCGTGATCCTGGGCACCATCATCGGCGGCATCGTCGTGTCGATGTACCTGCCCATCTTCAAGATCGGCCAAGTGGTTTGACGACGGGCCCGACACCGCATGCAGTTCGATGACGTGTGGCCGGTGCTGACCGGCGTCCTGCTCACCCCCTGGGGCCTGGCCGTGCTGGGCCTGTGTGTGGGCAGTTTCCTCAACGTGGTCATCCACCGCATGCCGCTGATGCTGGACGCGCAGTGGAAGCTCGATGCGGCGTACACCCTGGGCCAGACCGTGGCCGAGCCCGACCCGGCCCAGGCGCTGAGCCTGTCCAAACCGGCCTCGCGCTGCCCAGCCTGCGGTCACCAGATCCGCTGGTACGAGAACATCCCCCTGCTGAGCTGGCTGGCCTTGCGCGGCAAATGCTCGGCCTGCGGCACGCGCATCTCGGTGCGCTACCCGCTGGTGGAGCTGCTGACGGCCGGCCTGTTCGCCTGGTGCGGCGTGCATTTCGGCGCCCAGCCCACCACGCTGCTGTGGTGCGGCTTCGTGGCCGTGCTGGTGGCGGCGTCGCTCATCGACTGGGACACCACCCTGCTGCCCGACGACCTCACCCTGCCCTTGCTGTGGGCCGGCCTGCTGGTGGCCGCCCTGGGCTGGAACCTGCCCCTGAAAGACGCGTTCTGGGGCGCGGTGGCGGGCTACCTCTCGCTGTGGTCGGTGTACTGGCTGTTCAAGCTGACCACCGGCAAGGAAGGCATGGGCTATGGCGACTTCAAGCTGCTGGCCGCTTTGGGCGCCTGGCTGGGTGCCAGCATGGTGCTGCCCGTCGTGCTGGGCTCGTCCGTCATCGGCGCGGTGGTGGGCATCGGCATGAAGGTCACGGGGCAACTGCGCGAAGGCGTGTACGTGCCCTACGGCCCCTTCCTGGCCGGCGCAGGCCTGGTCGTCACGCTGGCCGGGCCCCAGCAGGTGCTGGCCTGGATGGGCTGGGCATGAAACCCCGCCTTGTCATCGGGCTCACCGGTGGCATTGGCAGCGGCAAGTCCACCGTCAGCCAGATGCTGACCGAGCTGGGCGCCCACCTCGTCGACACCGACGCGATCTCGCGCGCCCTCACCGCACCGGGTGGCGCGGCCATCCCCCTGATCGCGGCGCAGTTCGGTGAGCACCTGATCGACGCCCAGGGCGCGATGGACCGCAGCCGGATGCGCGAGATGGCCTTCGCCGACCCGAGCGCCCTGGCACAGCTGGAAGGCATCCTGCACCCGCTGATCGGGCAGCACGCCGATGCGCACGCCGGCCTGGCGTTGCCAGATCAACACATCGTCTACGACGTGCCGCTGCTGGCCGAGTCCAGCCGGCGTTGGCGCGACAAGGTCGATCGCATCCTCGTGGTGGACGCCGAACCCGAGACCCAGATCGCCCGGGTGATGGTGCGCTCCGGCTGGCCACGCGAGGCGGTGGAGGCGGTGCTCGCCAAGCAGGCCACGCGCGAAGTGCGCCGCGCCCTGGCCGACCACGTCCTCCTCAACGAGGGACTGAGCCTGGAAGAACTTCGCGCCGAGGTGAATAAGCTCTGGCGGCTGTGGAACAATGGCGCCTGAGCGTTTTTTTGGACGTTTTCAGGTGGCGCGTTGATCCTCTACGAATACCCCTTCGGTGAAAGCATCCGCACGACCCTGCGGTTGGAACACTTGTTCGACCGTCTCACCACGCTGATGTGGCGTGAAGACCCGATCGACCACCACTTTGCGCTGGCTTCCATCTTCGAGATCATGGACGTGGCTTCACGCGCCGACCTCAAGAGCGACCTGCTGCGCGACCTGGACCGCTACAAAGCGCAGTTCATGTCCTGGCGCGGCAACCCCGCCATCCAGGAAGCGGCCCTCGACGAGGTGCTGGCCCGCATCGAGCGCGCCCACCACAGCCTCAACCAGGTCGCCGGCAAGGCGGGTCACACCCTGTCCACCAATGACTGGCTGATGGGCATCCGCAGCCGCATCAGCATCCCCGGCGGCACCTGCG